>JAOUAY010000229.1 GCA_029860565.1 Candidatus Nitrosopumilus sp. | reverse complement strand
GAAAATCCAAACGTTAATTCTCCTTGGAATTCAATTGGTTTATCTTCTTCTTGTTTGATTATTTCCATTGGAACCTCAATTGGTGAAATATTTTTTGATGGATTTGATACCTTTACTTTAATTTGGTCTGAATCATAGAGTTGTTTACCATCAAAATCACTTGCTTTAACTAGAATTGCATTTGTTCCACTAGAAAATGGTGAAATATCAATATCAAATTTTATATTTTCTGTAAACTCTATGGTCTTAAAACCATAGACAATTTCTTGAGCATCAACCTTTTGAATCTCACCTGCAGGTAATGTCCCATTAGTTAGTAATGCAACTACCCCCAGAAGAATTATTCCTAGTGCTGCATCAACTTTGAGTGATCTCTTTAGTTTTTTGTGAACTAGAATTTTACCTGATGACAAATTCTTTTCTGCATTTTTTTGTATCTTAAACTGGAAAAATCCTCCCAATCCTATCATTATTGATGCAATAGTAATTTTTAGTATGATTAATTGACCGTAGGCTGATTCAACAATTAATCCTACATCACTTTCTAAAAACCACATTAAGGTTGGCCCTGTAATAATTACAATTCCTACAGCAATTATAAATGCAATTGAAAATCGTGGAATTAATACTAAACTCATCTTCTCTCGTTTTGATTCTTTTAATTGTGAAAATGTTGGCAGTAATGTAAAAACAAAATAAAATATTCCACCTATCCAAACGGCTGAGACAAGGTTGTGAATATAATCTAGAAATAAAGCGGGGGCTTGTCCACTTGCTGCACCATGTCCAATTAAGCTTGACGTGCTAATTAATGCAAGCATAGCTACAAGTAATGGCATCTGGTTTTTCTTTGATAGGATTTTCTTTCTATCCATGCCAAACCAAATACCTAGTGAAATTATTGTAATAATCATTCTAATTATCCAAATAGAACCGAAATCCGTTTGAATTGCCTCTATAGGTGAAGCTTCTAATCTAATAGTTTGTACTGCAATCATCAAAATATTTGAGACAAAAATCAATATCAACCCAATTCCAGTAACTGACATGAACTTTCCATGATGGAATTTTTCTATCTTCTCTAATTCTTCTCTAATTAGCTGTTTGCTTTGTGTTCCCCAAATTACAAGAGATGCAATTACGGCACCCAAAACAATTGTTTGACCTACTAATCCAGGAAATCTAGCACCTGCTTCAGGTAAAAATATCAATTCTGATGGTGCTTCATGTCCTAACAATGCAGGATCAATCACAACATTTCCTACTGCAAACAAAAATGCACTTGGAACTAAATGTCCATCAACTTTAGAGAGGACTTTGGTTGATGCAGTGTATACTCCATCATCTAATGGAGGAGTAGTAACAATGAGAGATAATTCTCCTTCATAGTAACTAGTATCTTTGTTATCAATTTGATCACCATTATTATCTAATATCTTAATTTCACTAAAGTTAATGTCAACTGGTTCTGAAAAAAATACAATTACTTCTGTAGTGCCAGCTGGTGCATTTGATGTTAAGTTTGGAATTGTTTCTTCTGTAAATGGATGTGCTGCTGCAAATGGAATTGATATGAATGATATTACCAACAAAGCAATCAGAAACTTTTGCATTTAATCTTCAAGTCATTATTGATAATTTAAACAGTTTTCATGAATTCGATCTTTGTACCAATCCACGTAAAGATAATAACCTGTTATGTTGAAATGATGGCAGTGAAGATAGCAATTTTTGGCATCATTGGATTATTGTTTTCAGTTGGAATGATTGCACCATCTTTTGCACATACAACTGTTCATGTTGAACAATATGCAATTGAAGCAGGATGGGGAATTGAACCCCCTGTAGTGGGAATTAGAAATGATCTTGTCTTCAAAATTACCGAACCTGGAGAAACTGAAGGTACTCACAAAGGAGTTACTAGTGTATTTCGAGATGTGGATGCCACTGTAATGTTTGGTGGTGCTACAAAAAAAATTGATATTAATTCTGATCCTAGACCTGGATACTATTTTTCACCAATTATTCCAACTAAAACTGGCAC
>JAOUAY010000074.1 GCA_029860565.1 Candidatus Nitrosopumilus sp. | reverse complement strand
ATTTTGCTGTGCTTACAATTTTTACATTTGATGAAAATTTGCTCATTTGATTAATTTTATTCTTAAGTTCTAAAGAATTAGGTGTTTTTTTAAAATCATGCCATGACACAAGTAATTTTGTCTTTGTTGATTTTAGATATTTTGTTAATGATAAATTATTCTTTAATGTGTTAAATTCTATATCTAATAGGAAAGGATTGTACTCGGCGATTAATTTTAGAATTGCAATTCGTTCTTTTTCATTTCCAGAAAATTTACCTCCTTCTGTTTTTGGTCTTAACGTACATACGATTCTATTAAGATCTTTTTTGATCATCTCTAACGTTTCTGGAATTTGTTCTATTTTTAAAAAATCCAATCTTACTTCAACATAATCTGATTTTTTTAGTGCAATTTTTAAAATTTTCCCAATCTTTATAGGTGTTTTCTCCCCAATAGATACACATGTCTTGTATTTCATTTTTCTAGTATGTACTCATCTGAAACTTCCATTCCAAAATGTCTACCTGTTGCAGGTTTTGCATGTACCATGACGGTATCTCCTTTCTTTAGATGTGTTACTGATACTAGTTGGCCATTTGATTTTACAAATCGAATTGTTTCTGCATCTTGTGCTATTATTCCGCCTATTTCTCCATCTACTGTAGCTTTAATCATTAACATTGGTCTGCGTTCAATCTTGGATCTTCCTACGGTTACTCTTCTTGCTTTTCCCTTTGAATTAAGAATTAGCACTTCAGAGCCTGTTTCTACTTCTGAGAGATAATTTGTTGTTCCATCTGGTGATAATGTGTAGCAATGAACTGCGCCTGCATTTACTCTAAATGGTCTTGGTGATGTAAATGATGATCCTACTGATTCATTATGAACTAGAAACAGAAAGTTTGATCTACTTCCAATTAGCATTCCTTCCCCCTTATGTAACATTGAGGCTGTATCTACACAAACTCGTTCACCATCTCCAACTTCTTTAATTTCTGTAATTTTTGCAGGTTTCATGTCGAAATTTTTTGTTCCCAAGTATACCATGACCTCTCTTACTTCATTAATTGATGATGTGCTAAAGATTACCCCGTCTACACCTACTTCTAAAATTGAAAACATTTTCCTTACCTCCTCAGGTGTTTTGGCAATTGCAAAAATTTTAGTATGAATTTTGTGTAATTTTGCAATGATATTCTCTAAAGGAATTATTTTCCAATCTTTTACTTCAACAATTACAAAGTCTAGTTCTTTCTTAGCAATTGTGAGGATATTATCAATATCTGAATTTGATAATACTTGAAATTTTCTTCCAACTTTCTTACCTTTTGGTTTTGTCCCATCTTTATCGAGAACTACATAATCTGAAATACTAGATGTAAAAACTGTTTGAAGTTTTGTTTTTATTTTACCTATTTTTTTTGGATCTAAATACACCATCTTTACTCCCTCCGCCTCTAACTGAGGTAGAAATTTGACTAATTGTATCTGAGACACTTTAGGCGAAATTATTAATTCTCTTGTTTTACTCAATTTTTTTCATTGCTTCCTTTGCCGTTCCTTTTCTAAAAATTATTTCGGCTAACGCCTCTATCATTTTTTCAGGAGTTTTATGTGCAAAGATGTTTCTACCATATGTGACTCCTTTAGCTCCTGCGATTATGGCATCTTCAGTCATTTGAAGAATATCTAAATCTGTTTTTGCTTTTGGTCCGCCTGCAATAACAATTGGAACTGGTGTACTTTTTACAATTTTTGAAAAGGAATCAATATCACCGGTGTATAATGTTTTAACTATATCTGCACCACATTCTGCTCCAATTCTTGCAACGTGTGCTACAATTTCTGGATCATGTGGATCTTTAATGTTCTCGCCCCTTGGATACATCATTGCTAAAAGTGGCATTCCCCATTTATGACATTGGTCTGCAGTCATTCCAAGTTGTTCTAACATTTCTGGTTCTTCTTTGCCTCCAATGTTGATGTGCAATGAAACTCCATCAGCTCCCATCGCTGCTGCTTCTTTGACTGTACCTGTTAGCATTTTTCGATTAGGTGACAATGATAATGATGTGCTGCTTGAAAAATGAACTAAAACTCCAATTTTAGTTGGTTTGGGCATTGCTTTGAGAATTCCTTTGTTAATGATTACACTTGTGAGCCCATGTCCTTCACATTTGTAAATTGTAGATACTGGATCTTCAAGACCTTCGATAGGTCCGTTTGAAATTCCATGATCCATTGGAATGCAAAGCATTTTTCCTTTCCTGAGTATTCGATTTAGTCTGATTTGATTACCTGATACCATGGTTTGATCTCATTTTTGTGCCCTACTTAAAAATAACGAGACCTAAAAAACATATTATCACAATTAAAAAGAGTTCAAAAATCTTGTTTTAGAAATAAAATTATATAAAATCTTGAACGATTCAAGTATTGTAATGAATAAGGTGAGATTTATGATTTGGTTGGGCATTTTTGTTGCAATAAGTGTTGTACTCCTCCTCAATAATCCATCTTAACATACGCATAATTGCAATGTTTGAAAATTTATTATTTCTATCAAGGATTAAATAGAAATTCCAGAGTATGTAGAATGCTTGAGTCAAACTACTGAACAGATGCAAAAAAGTGATATCAGTGATATTTTGGAAAACTCTCTTAATGGTAAAAGACCGGGATCTGAAGATTGCTTGAGACTCTTAGAGTCTGACGATATTCATCTCATGGGTCTTGTTTCTGGACATCTTACAAGGAAGCAATTTGGAAAAAAAGCCTCATTTGTAAATAATATTATTTTGAATTACACCAATGTTTGTATTACCGATTGTAAGTTTTGTGCATTTTACAGATCTCCTGGTGCTGAAGATTCTTACACTTTAACCCTTGATCAAATTGAATCTAGAGTTAAAACTTCGTGTGATATGTTTAAGATTCGTCAAGTTCTGATCCAAGGCGGCCATAATCCAAATTTGAAAATAGAATATTATGAAGATGCATTCAGAATGATTCGAGAGAAATTTCCAACTGTTGGGATTCATGGATTGTCTACATCTGAAATTGATATGATTGCAAGAGTTGAAAAATCATCGACGAAAGAAATCCTGTCTAGATTAAAAGATGCAGGCCTGCAATCAATTCCTGGGGCTGGTGCTGAAATCCTAACTGATTCTGTTAAAGAAATTATCAGTCCAAAAAAAATATCTAGCGATGATTGGATTAGAATTATGGATGAAGCACATTCGCTTGGCATTCCGGGTTCTGCAACAATGATGTATGGCCATGTAGAAAATAATAATGATATCGTTGAGCATTTTTCTAAAATCGTAAAACTCCAAGAAAAAACCAAAGGCTTCATGGCGTTTATTCCTTGGAATTTTGAACCAAATAATACTTTGATGCATGAAGAAGGCATTGTTGAATATGGGACTGGTGGAATTCAACTTTTGAAAATGATTGCAATTTCTAGACTTGTTTTTGATGGATTAATTCCGCATATTCAGTCATCATGGTTAACTAACGGAGTTGGAATGGCTCAGCTTGCTTTACAATATGGTGCTGATGATTTTGGTGGCACACTCATTGGTGAAGAGGTTGTTTCATGCACTGGGGCACGTTCTACTGAACTAACTGACAAGATAATCATTGATGCAATTCACCAAATTGGATATAAAGTAGAAGAGAGAGATAATTTTTACAATCCTATATCTATATCATAATCCATAACTGGACCACTTGGAATCTACTAATTTCCTTGTCTCATCATCGACTTTTACTAATTGTTGAATTTCCCTTTCATACCCTTCTTCTCTTGTTTTTTGTGTTGCATCAATTCCCATTTTGGAACCTAAATTAACAAGTGTAGATGCTGGATCGAGGGTATCTGTTGGTGTGTTATTGATAATTGTTGTATCTCGTGCTGCATCTGCCCTTGTAGTAATTGCCCATATTACATCATTGATGTCGTGTACATTGATGTCTTCATCCACTACGACAAACATCTTTGTTAGGGAAAGCTGCCCCATACCCCACAATCCCATCATGACTTTTTTGGCCTGACCTGGATATCTTTTTTTAATTGACATGATTGCAAATCCTTGGAACCATCCTGCTGCTGGCATGCTAAAATCTACTACTTCTGGATGGAACATTTGGATTAACGGTAAAAATGAACGTTCAATTACTTTTCCAATATATGCATCCTCAAGAATTGGTTTTCCAACAACTGTTGTAACATATATTGGATCTTTTCTACGCATAATTCCTGTTAGTGTAAATGTTGGATATGGTTCAACTGGTGTGTAGTAACCTGTATGATCTCCGAATGGTCCTTCATTTCTAATATCTGCAGGATCAACATATCCCTCTAAAACTATCTCTGCATTTGCAGGTACATCCAAATCAATTGTTTTACATTTGACAGTTTTAATTCCTTCTTTCCTTGTAATTCCTGCAAACAAGTATTTGTCTAATCCCTCTGGAACTGGGGCAATCGATGAAAATATTGTAGCTGGGTCTCCACCAATTATTATGGCAGTTGGAATTTTTTCTCCTCTATCTTTTGCAATGTCACTGTGATTGGCTCCTCTTTTGTGTTTTTGCCAATGCATTAATGCATGAGTTTTATCTACTATTTGCATTCTGTAAACTCCTAGATTCCTTACTCCTGTTTCTGGGTGTTTTGTGGCAACTAATCCCAGAGTGATGAATCTGCCTGCATCATCTGGCCATGATTTCAGGATTGGTAAATCATCAAATGATGCATCCTTTGATGTAATTTCAGTTACTGGTCCACTTGTATCTGCTTTAGGAAATGATGCTGTCATCTTTGTAAGTTCTGGAAGTTTTTTAATTTTATTTAGTAATCCTGATGGCATGTCCATCTTTGTCATATCTGTAATACGTTGACCAATTTCAGTAAAGTCTGTCATCTCTAATCCAATCTCTAATCTTTTCATGGAACCAAATGCATTTCCTAAAACTGGCATATTGTAATCTTTTACATTCTCAAAAAGAATTGCGGGACCGTTAGCGTACATTCCTCTTCTAAGTATTTCTGCAATTTCTAAATCCGAATCAACTTCTGTATTTACTCTCTTTAATTCTCCGTGATTTTCAAGTTCAACTATGAAATCATGAATATCTTCTATTCCCATATTGATTCTCTATCCAGATCAAGTATAAGCTTAACTAGATTTTTACAATGGTGAGTTTATTGAAATTGTTCTAATGACTATGTGATTCTCATTTTTACAAATAGTAACATTGACTGATGATTAATCTGTTGTTTGTAGGTGTGTGGAATTTTGAAATTATTTGGTTCTGAATGTCAGTTTTGTTATGGAACTGAGGAATCTATACAAATTTGTAAAGTCATATTCTAATTCTATTATTTACCAGTAAGTTTTTCTTACAGAAAAAATATTCTTTATGTGTAAATAGATGATGTGTTATATTTTTAACAAACATAAAATTTTGTTGGGTTCTGAGTAGTTTACATTGGTGGAAGTTCTGTTTTTTTGTCATGACCGCCAGAACCAAATTTACAGTAAAAACACAATTCTGATTCCATATACTTTAATTGTTCAACTTGAATTGCTCCAAGTTTCAGTGCAATTTTTGTGAGAATTTTATATTTTAATGGCATTGCAGGAATTACTTCTTCCATGTATACTCTATAGTGATCGGGACAAAACTTCAATGTGACTTTGGATGGTTCTTTACCTTTTTGATTTACTTGCTTTGTAAAATTGATCTGTTCTCTGATGTATTCGTGCTTTGGACATGGACAATCCTTGCCACCTGGATGTTTGTATGCTGGGATATTTTTCCAGTCAAATTCAGGATATTCTTTCTCAAAGTCATCCATGGTAAGTAGTATCTAATTTCAGCATATAAAACTTGATCAAAATTGGTTGCGGTAATCAACCCAAATGTACATAAACCCCGGATTATCAATTCAAATTATGGCAGATGCTAAGAAGCATACAAAACAAGATCTTGAAAAAAAGATTGCCGAATTAGAAGCAAAACTGAATAAACTTTCTACTCAGCTAGTGTCAGAACCGGCAGAAGCTGCAAAACCTGCAGAGGTCAAACCAGCTGAGACAGCTGCAAAACCTGCAGAGGTCAAACCAGCTGAGACAGCTGCAAAGCCAAAAGGCACATTGCCAAAAGGATTTGAAGCTAAGCCAGCAGAAGCTGCAAAACCTGCAGAGGTCAAACCAGCTGAGACAGCTGCAAAACCAAAAGGCACATTGCCAAAAGGATTTGAAGCTAAGCCAGCAGAAGCTGCAAAACCTGCAGAGGTCAAACCAGCTGAGACAGCTGCAAAGCCAAAAGGCACATTGCCAAAAGGATTTGAAGCTAAGC
>JAOUAY010000011.1 GCA_029860565.1 Candidatus Nitrosopumilus sp. | reverse complement strand
CATTTGATGATTTTTTAGAGAATTATGGTCTACTTCCCATTCTTTAAATCCAACTCAATCCAAATTTGTATTGTTTATGCTCGTACAACAATCATCTAAACTCAAAGATGAGATTCTCAGACTTAAGAAAGAAAAAGATGTGGTAATTTTAGCACATAATTATCAGATCCCTGATGTACAAGATGTGGCTGATTTTACTGGGGATTCTTTAGGCCTTTCAAGACAGGCCTCAAAAGTTCCACAAAAAACAATTTTGTTTTGTGGCGTAGCCTTTATGGCGGAAACTGCAGCAATTATCAGTCCTCAAAAAAAGGTTTTACTGCCTGATTTGGAAGCTGGCTGTTCATTATCTGATTCCATTACTGTAGATGAATTACGAAATTGGAAAAAACAACACCCTGATGCAATTGCAGTTGGATATGTAAATACTACTGCAGAAATTAAAGCAGAATTAGATTATTGTTGTACCTCATCAAATGCTGTAAATGTTGTAAAAGCAATTCCTGAAGACAAGGAGATTTTGTTTTTGCCTGACATGTTTCTTGGTTCTTATGTTGCAAAGATGACTGGAAGAAAAAATATGCACATATGGGCAGGTGAATGTCATGTTCATGCGGGAATTACTCCTGAAGATGTGACTGAAAAATTAAATTCTATGAATGACGCTGAGTTTGTTATTCACCCTGAATGTAGTTGTACTACGCCATTGATGTATGATGTTGCAGATGGAAGCTTTGATAATCAAAAAGTTTCAATTCTTTCAACTGAAGGAATGCTAAATCATGTTAAAGAATCCAAAGCAAAGAATTTTGTTGTTGCCACTGAAACTGGGATTTTATATAAAATGAAAAAAGATAACCCTGACAAAACATTCATTCCAGCTTCTGAAAAAGCTGAATGCCAATATATGAAAATGATTACACTTGAAAAAGTATATGACGCGTTGATAAATGAAAAAAATGTTGTAACTGTTCCAAAAGATATTGCTGATAAGGCACGTTTAGCCATAGATAGAATGCTTGCAATTAGCTAAACTGTGTGTGGCTACTTTGGTTGGATTATTCAGTAGTACTCCAAAAGATCCTGCATTAAAAAATAATACTAAAAAATTTAAAGAATTTAAAAAATTACTCAAAGCAAAAAAATATGATGAAGCGCTAAAAGCCGGTACCGAATTATTAAAAACTGTGCCAAATCATCATGATGCTTTGTTTATGGTGGGTGGGATTTATTATTTGAAAAACAAATACAAAACTAGCATTTCATATTTTGACAAATCCCTTGATATTGGTGCATATGATGTCGATGTATTGCTTTTGAAAGCATATTCTCATCAAAACCTAGGTGAAAATAAAAGAGCAATTTCATGTTGTGAAAAGATTTTGGAAGTTGATCCAGAAAATACCTCGGTAGCTGAATTGCTAAAACAATTAAACTCTTAAATTTCTAAACTCATATCAATTCCTTTGACTGAATTTGTAATACTGCCAACTGAAATTATATCTACTTCTGTTTGACCATATTTGGATATATTTTTTGAATTGATCCCACCTGATGCTTCAAGCATAACTTTATTTCGCAGCTTTTGATTTTTGAGAACTGATATTGTTTTCTTAATTTGAGATGGAGAAAAATTATCCAACATGATTATTGTTGCACCTTCTTTTGCAGCAAGTACTGCATCTACTGTGGTTTCAACCTCCACCTCAAATTTTTTATATTTTTTCTTCGTTTTTTTAATCAAAAATGACAATGAATTCACTACAGCAATATGATTGTCTTTAATCATTACCATTTCATCCAATCTGAGTCTGTGTTTCTTACCTCCTCCAATCTCTACTGCTTCTTTGTCAAAATATCTGAGTCCCGGTGCTGTCTTTCTTGTGGCATACAATTTTGTTTTCTTTGGAATTTTTTTTACAAGTTCATTTGTTTGAGAAGCAATTCCACTCATTCTTGTGAGGAGATTTAGTGCAGTCCTTTCACATGTCAATATGTCTCCTGCATCTCCTGTGATGATCATTATTGTTTGGTTTGGTTTTATTTTAGATCCGTCTTTTTTTAAAATTCTAACCCTACATTTTTTCAACTTGAAAATCTCCTTTGCATAGTATGCCCCTGCTATGATGGCATTTTCTCTGGAAATGATTCTGACTGATATTTTTTTCTTAGGTAGAAGTGCACTTGTAATGTCTCCGTTCCCTATATCTTCAGCAAGAAATTGTAACAATTGTTTTTTCGAATTAAATGCCAACACTATGTTAAAATGTTAATGTAATTTTAAGGGTTCAGAAATATTCTATGTCACTTTGATTGCGTATTTGCCTTTTTTTGTAATATTGAGGGTTTTTGAGATTTCTGAATTTGTTGGATCAACTACAAGTACAACTCCGTTCCAATCTGGTGTCAAGTCTGATGATTTACAACTAGGACATACTTTGAGAGTTGTTACAAATTTGCATTTTCGACATGCCATTTCTCGTGCCATCTTAACTTGCCTCTACTTTAGCTTCTTTTACTGGCTCATCTGAACCCCCACTGGCTTTCTTGATTTCTTCTGCAATCCATTCATCTGCACCTAGAAATGGCTGCCTGCATGTAATTCCAATTTTACCCATTGCTGCAGCCTTTCCTAGTGAAACAGCAGTAATTCTTGCACGAAGTACAGAACCAACTTTGAGTGTTCTGCCACTTTGATTAGCTAAAATCATTCCAGATTTTACGTCACTCTTAAGATAATCATCCATCACTTGTGACAAGTGAAGTAATGCATCAGTTGGACCAATTCTTACAAATGCTCCAAAGTCTGTAATATCTACAATTTCGCCTTGAACGATTTCTTGTAGTTTTGGATAAAATGTCAGTGCTTCAAATTCAACTTTGTGAAATGTTCCGCCGTCTCCAGCAATCATTTTTCCCATTTGGTCGACTTTGGCATCTAGAATCATAATGATATATCCTAAATCTGCATTAATCATGCTCTCATATTTTTCCTTGAGTATATTTACTGCAGCCTTTTTGAGCGTGGTTCCAAACAATCTTGGAGGAATCCTGACAACATCAACTAGGGTAGATATAGAAAACAAATGTACTGTTTTTCTCGAATTTCAATTTATGAATGTTTAGGTGATTTATGTTTAAATTTTCAAAGATTTTATTAATTTTTTAGATAAATGATGTTTTTTGATGTCTGACTTATGTTTAAATAATGTAAATTGACTTTTTGACGTTATGGTTGGAATCGATCAAGTTCTTGAAAAACTTAGTACTGTAATTGATCCTGATTTGAAAAAAGATATCGTATCAATGGGTATGATTAAAAACTTAGAACTAAACGATGGTAATCTGAAATTTACTTTAGAGTTAACAACTCCGGCATGTCCTTTTAATGTCGAAATTGAGGAAGATGTTAGAAAAGCAATTGCTGAACTATCTGAATTGAAAAATTTTGATATGAATATAACTGCCAAAGTAATGGAAGGACGTTCCCTTGATGCCGATACTGGAATGGCATCTGTCAAAAATATTATTGGTGTTGCAAGCGGAAAAGGAGGGGTTGGAAAATCAACTGTTTCTTTGAATTTAGCATTAGCATTATCTCAAGAAGGAGCTAAGGTTGGATTGTTAGATGCTGATATCTATGGTCCTAGTATTCCATTAATGCTTGGGATGAAAGATGGTTCAATGGAAGTTGAAGATAATAAGCTTCAACCTGCAGATTCTAATGGTTTGAAAGTTGTTTCTTTTGGTTTCTTTGCAGACCAATCTAATCAAGCAGCAATTTATCGTGGCCCCATTATTTCTGGAATTCTAAAACAATTTCTCGTTGATACTAATTGGTCTGATTTGGATTATCTAATTGTAGACCTTCCACCTGGTACTGGTGATATTCCATTAACCCTTGCACAAACAATTCCAATTACTGGAATCCTTGTTGTTACAACTCCTCAAGATGTTGCAAGTCATGTTGCAGTTAAAGCAGTTTCCATGTTTGAAAAACTAAATGTTCCGATTATTGGTGTTGTTGAGAATATGAGTCATTTTATTTGTCCAAACTGTGATGAAAAACATTACATCTTTGGTGAAGGTGGTGCAAAGAAAATTAGTGAACAATTTAACATGCCTTTCTTAGGTGAAATCCCATTAAACGCTGGAATCATGACAGGTTCTGATTTGGGCAAACCAATTATGATTACAAACCCTGATTCTCCAAGCGCAATAGCTTTTAGAAAAAGTGCAAAAAATATTGCAGCACAATGTAGTATTCTTGCAGCAAAATTACAAGAAGAAATGGCATCTGAAAGCACTAATGAAGAACCCGCACCTGAGACAAGTGCTAACTAGTCTCGATTCATGTGAAATTACCTGATTCTCTAAGAGAGCAGTTGAAAATTCCTTTGGGGATACTTTTACCTGAAAGTCAAGCTGATAAAACCAATATCCAAAAACACATTTCAGAAAGTTCGTATGTAATTTCTGTTGGTGATAGAACCACAGAAAAGATGATAGATTTTGGTTTAATCCCATCCCTGCAAATTATCGATGGTCAGGAAAAAAGAGAGAAAAGAGAACCGCCAAAATTAGAAAATACAACCGAATTGATTGTTGAAAATCCTGCAGCAGAAATCACTTCTCAAAGTATGTCTGTAATAAAAAAGGCATTTGTATTACAACCTCCGGTGAGACTTTTTGTTACTGGTGAGGAAGATCTTTTAGTACTTCCAGTATGTGTTTATGCACCTGAAAATGCTGTTGTTTTGTATGGTCAACCAAATGAAGGGCTTGTTATAGTGAAAATTACTTCCGAAATTAGAAATAAAGCACAAACACTACTTGATTTAATGGAATAATTGGGGTATGATGAGACGGTGGCTGTATGATTTGTGATTACTCTACTAAACCTTCTGACCCTGTTAATTCATGATTTTATAGAAACATCATTTTTTACCTTTATTGGCATTTCAAAATTAATAAAATTCAAAAATAACGATTTGAATAAAATGTATTTTTTATTTTCAATCTTGGCATCTATACAAAACGGAATACTTGATTGGTGTCAACTACGTTTAGTTGTGAATATACAAAATACTGACATTTCAGGATAAACATCATTTTTTTTAAAGAATATCTGTGAAACTAGATCCTGAACTTACACTGCAGATTTTGGAAAAAGTCGGAGTGTATTCTAATAGGTTTTCCATTTCAGAGCCACAAATGCTACTTACCACAAAAGAAGTTTTGGACATGCCTCGTGAAATGACTGAGGGGAGAAGAACTTCTGCTTACAAGTATTATGGTGTATCTTATCTTCAACATAATCTAGTTTTTATCAATGTAAGAAAAATCCCAGATGAGAAAACTCTGGAAAATACTATAGTTCACGAATTGATCCATATGAGATTTCCATATCTTGCACATGGAAAAAGATTCAACAAATTGGTTAGGCGGGGACTTAAGGGAAAATCCTTTCTACCATATAGAAAAAGAAGTAAAACCATCACTATTTGATTTATTTCTTATATAATTGTCCAAGCAAAGTATTTTGTGCAATTTTCAGAAATTCTCCCATTTATTGCAGCAATTACATCGTTTTTAGTTGCTGGTGGGTTGGTATTTTGGATTACAAAACAACCACCTGGAACCAAAGAAATGATGGACATTTCAAACGCTGTAAAAGAAGGTGCTGCAGCATTTCTAAAGAGAGAAATGAAAATTATTATTCCTGTCGCAATAGCATTATCTGTAATTATTGGTGTATTTCTTCAACCCTCAAATGGAATTGCATTTGCAGTGGGTGCAACATTATCTGCAGTTGCAGGAGTTATCTCATTAAAAATTACTGTAAAAGCAGCAGTGAGAGCTGCAAATCTTAGTGGCAGTGGTCTTGGAAAGACTTTTGCTATGGCCTTTAGAGGTGGAGCTACAGTGGGTTTGGCAGTTCCTGCAATGGCTCTTTTAGCCATTACTGGATTATACTTAATTTTCCCAGATCCAATCACAATTGCAGGTGTTGGTATTGGAGCAAGTCTAATTGCATTATTCATTAGAATTGGTGGTGGTATTTTTACAAAGGCAGCAGATATGGGTGCTGATTTAGTGGGAAAAGTAGAAGTAAATATACCTGAAGATGATCCTAGAAATCCTGCAACTATTGCAGATAATGTGGGAGATAATGTTGGTGATGCAGCAGGAATGGGATCTGATATTTATGAATCTTACATCGTTACAGTGCTTGCGGCATTATTAATTGCAGCATTAATTGGTGCACCGAATTTTTTCCTTTATCCGATACTCATTGGTTCTTCTGGAATGATTGCATCCATTATTGGAGTTGTAATTGTTGGTTCTAAAAATATCACTGATGTTATGAAACCTCTTAATCGTTCATTTTATGTTTCAGCAGCAATTGCAATAGGATTGAATTATATTTTTATCACACAATTTATTGGTGACTCTCCCGCATCGTATGCTTTGTTTGGCTCTACCGTGCTTGGTGTTATTTTAGTTCCTGTAATTCAAAAAATTACTGATTACTATACAAGTTACAAAAAAAGTCCTGTAAAGGAAATTGCAGACTCTGCAAAATGGGGATATGCATCATTAACTTTAATGGGAATTATCAAAGGTATGCAATCAACTGGACCATTTATGATTGCAATAGTTATTGCCATTATCTTATCTTATAGCCTTGCATCCAATGCAGCTCCTGAAGGTGCAGATCCTGTATTATATGGAATTTTTGGTACTGCTATGACTGCAATGGCAATGTTAAGTCTGGCAGGAATTGTGCTAAGTATTGATGCGTTTGGTCCAATTGCAGATAATGCGGGTGGTATTGTTGAGATGACTGGAATGGGTGAAGAAAATCGTAGAGTCACTGATGAAATCGATGCAGTTGGAAATACGACCAAAGCTGTTACTAAAGGGTTTGCTATTGCCAGTGCCGCATTAGCTGCGCTAGCAATGATTCAGGCATTTCAATTTGAAGCAGCTCATGTTTTCGCAGGCATATTAGATTTAGATTATAGTTTAACAAATCCTGCAATTATCGTCGGATTACTAATTGGCGGTTTAATTCCATTTATCATTACAGGTCAGCTCATTAACGGTGTTTCAAGAGCTGCAGGAAAAATGGTCGATGAAGTTAGACGACAATTCAAAGCAGATTCTGGAATTCTTGCTGGAACTTCAAAACCTGATTATGCTAAATGTGTAGACATTGCAACTGTTGCTTCGATTAAAGAACTTTGGAAACCAGCTATTGTGGCAATTACCTCTCCAATAATTTTAGGAATTTTGTTAGGCCCAACTGCAGTAGCTGGATTGTTAATGGGTGCAGTTGTAACTGGAATATTGTTAGCATACCACTTAGCAAATACTGGCGGTGCATGGGATAATGCAAAGAAACTAGTTGAAATGAAAGGAGAAAAAGGTTCTGAGGTACATAAAGTTGCAGTAGTGGGTGATATTATTGGTGATCCTTACAAAGATACCGCAGGTCCTGCACTTAACACTGTCATAAAATTACTTAATACAATTGCAATTGTCTTCGTATCTGCATTTGTTGCAATCATTGCTATCTAATCTTCTTCTACAATTAATGTCATATCTAGTTCGTCAATTTGAGCTTGAATTGCTTTTTTCAAAGTTATATTGTGTATATCACAGAATTTAAAATAATTATCAGCTGTTTGAAAACATCCACAAATCCATTCTGTTTTCTTGTCTCCTTCAACTGTCCACTTTGAATATTTGTGTTCAGACATGCTAACCCTACATTGATTAATCTAAAAAATATTTTCTTGAAGAAAAAGGAAAAATGTTTAAGGACAGCCTTCCATTTTCTGGATAAAGTAGCCGTTTTCCTTAATTGCCTGTTCAACAGGCTCTGGTGCTCCTTGTGAGTGACAGAATGTACATTCATTTGTAGTCATTTCTGCTTGTTCTTCACCGACTGATTTTAACCACTCTTTGCCATATACGAGGGCTTTGTCGTGATCTTTTTCACCAGTAATTACATCAAAGTGCATGGTATGACCGTCTGCTGCTTTGACATAAGTGTCGTATACGTGAATTTCCATAAATGTAATTAAAAAAAGGGATATTTAATTCAAAACCATTCGTCAAACGAGGCATATTTACTTCAAGTTGATTAAACAAGATGTTACAATGAAGTCTATTTTTATCTGAAAATGCAATCAAGAGTAAAGAAACTCTCAAGTGTTACAAGTATAATTTAGTGTTTTTCTAAAATTTCACGATTCATATTTTGTCATAATCTGTATGGTGAATCTACAAAAATTACCGTTCTTAATCTTGATGTTTGAAATTTTTTTGCACTGCTAGTGAAATTCCTGTATCTATTGTCATGTATGGATAATTGACAAGTCAAATTTGTGTATGAAGTCTTTTATCCTCATTCTGAGTCATATTTGTAATGAATAATACTCAGAAACTAGTGCTGACTTCTATGATTCTTACTGGGATCATAATGACTACAGTGCCGTTTGCTTCTGCTGAACAGGTATCAGTTAGTGTTCCACAAGGAACTTCTGTACCTGGATGTGAGGAAACAAATGAATGTTTTCTTCCATACCTGGTAACAATTCATCCTGGTGATGAGGTTGTGTGGAGCAACGATGATACTGCAGCACATACTGTGACCAGTGGAACTACTGCTGTTGGTGCTGATGGACTCTTTGATAGTAGTTTGTTTATGGCAGGTGCAACATTCTCACATACATTTGACACACTTGGAGAATACGATTACTTTTGTATGGTTCATCCCTGGATGCTAGGAAAAGTTTTTGTAACTATGGGTGAAGATGTAGAAAAAGATTTGAGCACAATTACAATAGGCTCAACTATTGAATCAAATACCCAAGTTGATAATCTTGTTGCAAATATTGTATCTAGTGATGGATACGCAAATGAGACGATAACTATAGATGTCACAATTACAGACTTGAAAGATAATCCTGCAGAGCATATTACCTACAACATACAGGCAATACATGGAACAATTGTATTGCTAAATGAAGAAGGACATATGCATGAAGGCACAATAACTAACACCCACACCACAAATGCTTTGACCATTGACGCATCTGATGATGATCCTGTTACAATTACTGTTAATGCAGTTGGATTTGGACATGGTGAACAATATCAAGAAGTATTTGGTGAAATTGCAACAACACAAGTGGTACCAGAATTTGGAACCATTGCAATGATGATTTTGGCAGTATCTATAATCAGCATTATTGCAGTATCTACAAAATCACGAATAATGCCAAGACTGTAAATCTCTACTATTTTCTTTTTATTTTTTTAAAATATCGTAAAGTCCGATTTGACATTTTAAATCTTGTTTTGTTGATATTCTATGTTTTTGTTTTCGTCTTGATATCTATTTTTAAAACTGGGAATGCTATTTTATCGCCATACTGTGATTATAGAATTCTTTTAATCTATCTGGAATGTAACATCTAATGACTAATTATATTCTAAAAAAATGATTAATCTGTACTTTACGTTTATTGGTGTTTTAACAAAAAATCACTCATACTTGAAATATGGGTAATTAACCTTGATTTTCCAGATCCTGACTAGTCCAAAATACAAACCCCTATTAATCAATAAACAATTAATCTCATAATTCTAACTCAAACAATATTGCTTGGATTAACAAAACAACAAAAAACAGTAGTTCTTGGTTCCTGGTTGGGCTGGTCTCTTGATGGGTATGACTTGGTTTTGATGTTGTTGGTAATCCCATTAATTAGTGATCTATTTTTCCCACTTGCTAATCCAACGTTTGCATTACTTGCTACTTTTGCAGCGTATGTGGTCACTTTGATAATGCGTCCTTTTGGTGGAGCCTTCTTTGGAAATTTTGGTGATAAGTTTGGACGTAAAAAATCTATGATAATCACAATCATGGGATTTTCAATTGCTACCTTTGCAACTGGATTATTGCCAACATGGGAAATGGTGGGATTGTTGGCACCACTTTTTCTGATTATGTTGAGATTTTTGCAAGGATTTTTTGCAGGTGGAGAATGGGGAAGTGGTGCAGTTATAACAATGGAGACAGTGCCCAAAAAACATAGAGGTCTGCTTTCTGGATTTCTTCAAAGTGGGTTTAATTTTGGTTTTGTAATTGCTGCCATTGCATTTCAATTTACAATATTCATGTTTCCTGCTGAACAGTTTGCAGAAATTGGATGGAGAGTGATGTTTTTTACAGGAATTATTCCAGGACTTGTTGCATTATTTATTAGATTTAAAATGACAGAATCAGAAGCTTGGCTCACTAAATCAAAACAACACAAAACAGAAAAATCACCAATACGTAAATTGCTTTTTTCAAGACAAGAAAGAAAACGTTTCTTTTTTGCTTTGATTTTGATGACAGGGCTAATGTTTTCATACTATGCAACAATGGGATTCTTTCCTACATTCTTACAAAACTACATGACTCTGGAAAAATCAGAAGTTGCATCATTGATGATAGTTGCAACCATTACATCACTTTGTGGAACGATTTTTGCAGGCTATCTCAGTCAGATTATTGGAAGAATGAAAGCAATTGCAGTTTTTGCAGTATCTGCCACAATTCTTGCTGTTCCAGTGTTGTATGGATTATTTAATGCAAGCACATTTTTTGAAAGAATACTTTTTACAATAATTTTGATCATGGTTGCAACAACAGGATTTGGACCAATTCCCGCATTTTTGTCTGAACGATTTTCTACTGGAATTCGAAACAGTGCAAGTGGATTTGCTTATAACGGAGGTCTGCTTTTTGGCTCCTGGGCACCTCTAATATCCGTAAGTTTGCTATCCAATAATGAAAATCTAATTCCCTTTTTACTTGCTATCACTGTAATTGTTGGATCTTTGATAATACTTGTAGGTGTTAAAATTAATCCTGAAACACGTGATGTTGACATGATGAAATCTTAATTTACAATAATGTGGATTTGAGATATTTTTGACATGCATATTTATGAGGCATCCAGAAAAATTTCAAATTCACAAAAATAAATTAAATTTACATTTGTAATTCTTGATTGTGGATCTTTTGAGGTAAGGTTTACGATCTTAAGATCAAAATATGATTTAAGGATTTGAATTTTGGGCATAAAATAAAGTCTGAATCTGAAATTATATTCAAATAACACTTGTTTCGCAATGGTTTTTTAATTCAAAAATTATACATCTATATGAAATATTCAGTCGAGATAACAATTCCTTCTTCTTCAAAGATATTATTAGAATTGGACGATACGCATTCTCCAAATACTGTCCATGATTTAATTGAAAAGTTACCTTTTACCGTTAACCTTAATGTCTGGGGGGATGAAATTTACACTTCAAAATCACCCATATCACAACCAGAAGAAAATGCAAAGTCTCCTGTCCAATTAAATGATGTTGCATATTGGCCAACTGGCAAAGCAATATGTTTGTTTTATGGTCCAACCCCTATCGGAAAATCTGGAGAAATTACTCCTGCATCTCCTGTAAATATTATTGGAAAAATTGTTTCTCCAGACAAAACTAGTTTAGATGATGTTAACAGTGAACGTGCTACTTTTAGCTTAAGATCTTAAATTATTTTTCTATAATTGGAATTTCTATAATGTTTGATTCAAGAAGAAATGCCTTGAAATTTTTGTTGATTCCTGAATAAATTATCCATGTCACTGGATTACTTTGCATAAATTTTTTGTCGGTATTTGATGGAAATGCATCTGAATTAGGGTGTGAATGAAAAATTCCTATTACATCTACCTTCTTTTCTTCTGCAATTTTATATCCTTCAATTAATTGCTTGTTTGAAATTGTAAAGTTTACAGGTGACTTTTCAATATTTTCTGTTAAGAATAGGTCTAAAACTTGGTTGTCTTTACCAAATAATAATGCACATGATTCGTAAGGTTTTTGATTTTCTGAATACTCTGATAGAGTTTTTTTATCTGACTTTGATAGGATAATTCCATGCAAACCTATTCTACGTTAACAGTTCCAATCATCCATGGATGTAAAATACAATAGTAGTCATAGCTTCCAGCGTCTGCAAATGTGAATTCATACGTCTCTCCTGCAGCTAATATGTCTGAATCAAACACTCCATCACCTCCTCCAGTTGGATCTCCTGAAGTTGCAGTATGCATCGTATTGTCTATGTTGTCCCAGACAACTGTAGTTCCAACTGAAATATCAATAACTTCTGGATCGTAATATATTTGCCCTTCTTCTGGAATTGCTGCCCCTTCTGGAATTATAATTTTGGTTGGCTCTTTTGGTGTTTCAATTACTAGTGTTGCAACCATCCAAGGATGTACAATGCACAAATATTCGTATTCACCTACTTCCAAGTTAGTTGTATCTAGTGTAAAGACTTCCCCGGCATTCATTAAACTAGAATCAAATGTTTCTCCAAAGTCTATTGCACTTGTAACTGTATGTGCAACTGAATCTGCATTTGTCCATTCAACAATATGTCCTTGTGGAACAATTGCAATGTCTGGATCATAATCTGGATTTCCTTCTTGAACTGAATCTGCAAGAATTTCAATTGCAAAAATTGGTCCGGAAGGTGTGATCTCTTCAACAGGTTCTTCAACTCCTATTTGCTGAGGAATCATATATGTATCGGGAGCTGAGAAAATTCCAAATGATACCCACATAATAATTCCAGTTGCAGCCGCAATTGCGACAATTCCTCCAACTGGTTTTGCAAAACTTGGATGTTTCATTGAGAGGTATGCAAAGATGATTGAGGGGAATGCAATTGCCATTAAAATCCCTGCCAATGTTACTGTAAAGTTTGATGTATTCATAGTCATAGCAAACATTCCAAATCCTAATGCTATTGACAAAATTACCAAAGTCGTTGCTTTGGCTCTATTGCTAGTTGAAATACCCCCATCTAAGATACCTGCTGCTAGGAAAATTAATCCTACAAACATGGTAAGACCAGTTAATGCATGCATGCCATCAATGAACGTATGTGCAATACCTGCATACGATAATGTCAGACCAGCCAGTCCTATAGCTGTAAGTCCCATTCCTGGCATCATAAGGTCCCAGTTACTCATTCAAAATAGCTGATAGGGTTGAATACTTATTCCTTTTGAAATAACATGGATCTACTAGACGAAGAAATTAAATGGCTTTGTAATGGGGTAAAATGAATTGGGATTTAATGAAATATTGGAGATATCTAAACCTAGAATTGTAGTTCTTTTAGTAATTACCGCAGTCACATCCATGTATGCTGCAAGTAAACTAGTTCCTGGTACTCCTGAACTTGAATATTGGTCATATTTGCATATCATTGTTGCAGGGGCATTGGCATCTGCAGGTTCTAGTGCGCTAAATCACTACTATGATAGGGATATTGATCCAAAAATGACAAGAACAAGTACAAGACCTATTCCATCTGGACGGATGAGTGCATCCAATGTTTTAGTTTATGGACTGCTTGTAAGTTGTATATCTGTAATCTATGGATATTTTGCACTAAATGCAGTATCTGCTTTCTTTATTGCAGTTGGTATTTTCTCATATGTGATCATTTATACAGTTTGGTTAAAACGAAAAAATTCTTCAAATATTGTAATTGGGGGAATTGCAGGTAGTGCTGCAGCTTGGGCAGGATGGGCAGCAGCTACTGGTAGCATGGATTTGTTAGGATTCTTAGTTGGATTCTTGGTGTTTGTTTGGACTCCTTCTCACTTTTGGTGTCTTGCAATGAAAATTAAAGATGAATATGCTCAAGCAGGAGTTCCGATGCTTCCTGTAGTAATTGGTATGCAAAAAACATCCAAATTTATTTTGGGTAATACCTTAATTTTAATTCCGTATTCGTTATTACTTTCATTTATTCCAGATGGCATGGGAATTGTTTACACTATTATTGCACTAGTTTCAGGAGGATTAATGCTTGCATACCATTACAAACTAACCAAGAATCCTACCTCTGAATTTGCTTGGAAAGCATACAAGGTAACTGCTCCGTATCTTACAATAATTTTTGTAGCAGTTGCATTGGATGCAGCATTTCACTATGATTTACCGTTGTTTTAATAATTATTTATCTACGCCTGGAAAACTAGCTTCATAATCTTTTTCCATGGTTTCTTTATTTTGCTCTTCAATTTTATCAACTTCTTTTTCAACAACAACAACTTCTATTCTACGTTCATCCTTTGTAATCCATGACACTGTGATGAGTCCTAAAATTTCTAAATCCAAAAGTATTTTGTTAAATCTATCATCTGCAATAACGTGTCCGTTTTTAACTAAACTTTTGAAAAGCTCAACATCTGTTAATCTATTTACTTCCTTAATCTTATCAAATACAGTATTCCGAATTGGTATTGTCATTTTTATCCGTAGAATGATTTATTCTCTGTCTTAGGTACAACATTAGATATACTTTCCTTTATAGTGTTATACCAATGATCAACTTCATTAGTGATGGTTGGCCTAACTATCTTCAAACTATTTGCAAAATCATGGTTTGAGATTTTTGATGAATTATTTCTCATTGCTTCGACTGCTGCTTCTCTACAAAGAGCTGCCAAATCTGCACCTGAATAGTTTTGAGTAGTTACTGCAATTTCTTGCAATTTTACATCGTTTGCCAGCGGCATTTTTCTTGTTAAAATTTCAATTATCTCCAATCTTCCTTTTTCGTCTGGTGGTGGTACATAAAGTATCAAATCTAATCTACCTGTTCTTAATAGAGAATTATCTAAAACATCTGGTCTATTTGTTATCCCAATTACAACTACACGTGATGAAGTACCTTCTTCTATCTCAGTTAATAATTGACTTAGAATAGTTTCACTTCCCACATTTTCACCTGATTTGGCACGTACTAGTGAGTCTAATTCATCAAAAATTATTACGCATGGTGATGCTGCTTTTGCTTTTCTAAATATTTCTCTAATTGCCTTTTCAGATTCTCCTAACCATTTTGAAAGTATTTCTGGCCCTCTGACTAAAATCATATTTGCACCTGTTTCAGTTGCCAATGCTCGTCCAAGCAATGTTTTTCCACATCCTGGTGGACCGTAAATCAAAGCTCCTTTTGGTGGTCTTATCCCCATCTTTGTAAATTTACTAGGCTCCTTCATTGCTGTGATAAGATTATCTGTTAATGCTTTTTTGATCTCATCTAATCCTCCAACATCTTGCCACCAGACTTTTGGTCTTTCAACATAAAATTCTCTCATTGCTGTGGGAATAACATCTTGCATTGCATCATAAAAGTCAATTAGTTTAATTTGCATTGATTGCAATACTTTAGAGGAAATTTTTTCAGTTTCAAGATCTATCTCTGGTAGATATCTTCTAATTGATTTTAGTGCTGCTTCCTTACACAGTGATTTAATATCTGCACCAGTATATCCATGCAACTCTGATGATATCTCTTTGAGATCTATATCGTCACTAATCGGCATTCCTCTTGTATGAATTTCAAGAATTTCTAATCTTCCATCTTCATTAGGTACTGATATCTCAAATTCTCTATCGAATCTACCTGGTCTTCTGAGTGCTGGATCAACACTGTCGGGCCTATTTGTTGCACCAAGTACAATGACATTTCCTCTATCATTCAAACCATCCATCAATGCTAATAGTTGGGCCACGACTCTTTTTTCCACATCCCCATAAGCTTCCTCTCTTTTTGGTGCGATGGCATCAATTTCATCTATGAATATTATACTTGGAGAGTTGTCTTTAGCTTCTTTGAAAATATCTCTTAGCTTTGCTTCTGTTTCCCCATAATACTTATTCATAATTTCTGGACCGTTGATTGAATACATGTTAGCATCTGATTCACTTGCTATGACTTTTGCAAGCAGTGTTTTTCCACATCCTGGTGGACCATAAAGTAAAATTCCACTATGTGGTTCAACTCCTAATCTTACAAATAGTTCTGGATGTTTTAATGGCAACTCTACAATTTCTCTCATTGCTTTAATTTCACGCCTCAATCCTCCAACTTCTTCATATGTCACTCTAGTTTTTCTATCACTCGACGTTTCTGTTGAAATACTCAGTGTTGTGACACGATCTATCTTGATTACTCCTTTTGGAGTAGTTTTTGTAATTTTAAAGTCTATGGAATTTCCTAAAATCATTACGGAAATTTCATCACCATGAACAATTGGCAATCCTTTCAATCTGTTTTTAATAAAATCTGTAAATTCTTTATCTACTGTAACTGAACCATTAACTGGTGTTAAAGATACTGTTTTTGCAAACTTTGATGTAACTTTTCTAATTTTTACAAAATCATTTAGTGAAGCACCGACATTTTTTCTCGTTTGTCCATCAACTCTTATTGTATTTGACAACTTTTCATCCTCATCTACTGGCCAAATTACTGCACAACTGGATCTTGAACCCATAATTTCTATAATATCTCCTGGTGTAACTTTGAGAAAATCCATAGCTTCAGGACCAATCCTGGCACGCTTTTTACCTATATCTCGTTGTTTTGCCTCACCTATTTTCATCTGCAAAGTTTCTTCTTTGCGTACCAAGAGATCTCCTATTTCATGTCAACTGACATTCGACTCATATTGAGTACTTCAAATTCACTTACGCCATCAACTGATCTTACGGCTTCTTCTAATGCATCCATTTGCCCCTCTTTGTCATCAACTACAAATTCTGCTTTAATACATTCCAATCCAAATGCTAATGGTTCTTTTGCATGTCTTTTCATAGTGACTCCATCTTTCAGAGATGCCTTGATGGATTCTGCTAATTTATCAAGATCTACTTCCATCCCTTTTGGGAGAATTTTTGTAATTAATAGCAACTGAGTCATTTTCTAAGGCCCCTGAAAATTACATGAAGAACAAGTGTAGTTTCTTGCTGCTTCTCTGCAACTTTGACATCTCCAAATTAAATCGGTGCCACAACTAGGGCAATTAAATTTTACACATTTATCATTAGGCATTATATGCCTGTGACAGCAACTACATGTTGGTAATGAAATAGTAGAGGACATGTCAAAATTTCCTGTAAACATCATTTATACTTTCCTTAGAAATTAAGCCTGTCTTAACTCAATAATTTTTTTACCTCTCCACCAATTAGAGTTTGAGCAATTTTGATCGAAGTCTGCAATCCTAATAATTTTATAATTGATCCAGTATGAAAATCGAAATCATCTTTTTCTGAAATTTCTTTAGTAATTTTTGGTGTAACTGAACTAAATAATTCGTTAATGGTATTGTTGTCTATTCTCTCTAAAATTTTCCTTACTAATGATTGTTTTTCAAATTCTTTGCCAAATTTCACAGTCCATCTTTTTTGATATTTATCCAGATCTTCTCTTTTGTTTGTTTTTAAAAATTCAGATATTGCTTGTCCAGCATATATGCCACCCATACCGCTAGTGAAAATACCTCCTGCGGTTGTTGGTTTTGCTTGTCCTGCAGCATCTCCAATGATGACTGTTTTACCTTCTACAAAGTTTTTGATGGGACCCTTAATCCATATGGGTGCAAATATTTTTCTTATTGTTGAAAACTCTCCTTTTTCTTTGAGAAAGTTATCTAATGTTTCAGAAACGTTGATTCCTCTTCCTGCAATTCCAACTTTCCCTTTACCTTCGTTGGATGGAATTATCCATGCAAAGAATCCAGGATATTTTTCCTGATCAAAAATTACTTCTACTTTTCCTTTCTTTATCCAATTTGCATAAATTTCATATTGTGCTGATGATAAAATTCCTGTTCTATCTCTATGTATGAGTGAGGATACTCCTCTAGCATCAACAAAAATTTTACAATCGATAGTTTCTTCATTTGTTCTAATTCCTGTTTCTGTTTTTTCTTGAAAACTAGTTCTAACCTTGATTATAGCTCCATTTTTCTGAGCTTGAAAAGCTATTTGTTTATCTAATTCTCTTCTACTAATTTCAATGACTTTTTGTTTCTTTGAATTAATTGTAAAACTGTTCCCATTTGGCGATGTAATTTTGGCAGATTCTATTCTATGATCAAAAGTTTTTCTAAATGGAATCACTCCAAGCTCTTCTAATCCTGAAATACTCACCAACCCTCCACAATGTTCTGGAGTTCCTATTTCATAATCTTCTTCAATTACAAGTACTGAAAATCCCTTTGAAGCAATTTCTCTGGCACATAGTAGTCCTGCTACACTTCCTCCGGCAACTATTACATCAAAACTCACAGATTTTGTTTCTTTGTCAATTATTTAATTCAAAAGTTTTTCATTAAGCCTATTTTTGTTAATTGTATGGGTGACATCAAACAGGTTATTGTTGTTAGAACTGATCTTGAAA
>JAOUAY010000073.1 GCA_029860565.1 Candidatus Nitrosopumilus sp. | reverse complement strand
GTTCAGTTTCATCCAGAAGCTGCACCTGGTCCTTATGATTGCAAATTCGTCTTTGAAGAACTCAAGCACCTTATGGAGGGAGGAACATCTGCCAAAGAATGAATCGTTAAAAAAAATTCTTGTACTTGGAAGTGGGGCAATTAAAATCGGAGAAGCCGGCGAGAGTCGCTAAAAACGACCGCTAATTTGACTACTCCGGAAGCCAATGTCTCAAAGCCATACATGAGGATGGAATAAACAGTGTCTTAATCAATCCAAACATTGCTACTATCCAAACCGATACTAGATTTGCAGATCAAGTGTATCTGCTTCCAGTAAATACGGAGTACGTAGAATCCATTATTGAAAAAGAAAGACCTGATGGAGTCATGCTTGCATATGGAGGACAAACTGCACTGAACTGTGGGGTTAAGCTAGATGAGTCTGGAATTCTTCAAAAATATGGTGTTAATGTACTTGGAACACAAATTCCAGGAATTAAAAAAACTGAGGATAGGCAACTCTTCAAGGATTCCATGAAAGAATGTGGTATGCCTGTTCTAAAAAGCAAAACAGTTACTAATTTTGAGGATGGAAAAAAGGCAGCTGAGGAACTAGTTTATCCTGTAATTATTCGGGTTGCGTATACTCTGGGTGGCAGAGGTGGCGGTGTTGCCTATAATGAAATTGAACTACATGAAATTGTTGAGCGCGGTCTTAAGGCAAGTCTTGTTGGTCAGGTACTCATTGAAGAATACATTGGAGACTGGAAACAAATTGAATATGAGGTAATGCAAGATTTTGATGGAAATAATGTAATTGTATGTAATATGGAAAATGTTCTTTCAATGAAAGTTCATACCGGCGATAACATTGTGGTTGCTCCATCTCAAACTATTGATAACCATGAATATCACATGTTACGTTCT
Source organism: Candidatus Nitrosopumilus sp. (assembly GCA_029860565.1). Classification (GTDB taxonomy): domain Archaea; phylum Thermoproteota; class Nitrososphaeria; order Nitrososphaerales; family Nitrosopumilaceae; genus Nitrosopumilus. The sequence continues at coordinate 5,506 of JAOUAY010000073.1, read as the reverse complement.
GCTGCATTACGTGCAACAAAACATGTTGGAATTGTAGGTGAATGTAATATTCAATATGCTCTTGCCCCAGATTCTGATAGGTATGTTGCAATTGAAATCAATCCTAGACTTTCACGTTCTTCTGCACTAGCAAGTAAAGCAACTGGATATCCGTTGGCATACATGTCTGCAAAAATTGGATTGGGTTATAATTTATCAGAACTTGTAAACAGAATTACAAAAAATACTACTGCTTGCTTTGAGCCCTCACTTGATTACATTGTATGTAAACATCCTAGATGGGATTTTGAAAAGTTTGAACTGGTAAATAGAAGACTTGGACCTACCATGAAATCCGTTGGAGAAGTAATGGCAGTTGGTAGAACATTTGAGGAGTCTTTCCAAAAAGCAATTCGAATGTTGGATATTGGAAATGATGGTTTGGTTTTGAATCGTACAAACGGGAAGAAATACACTGAGGAAGAAATTGAATACAAACTGTCTCATCATGATGATCACATTCTATATCATGTTGCTATTGCATTAAAGATGGGAATATCGGTTGCACGAATTTACAAACTATCTACTGTTGATCCTTGGTTTATAGAAAAAATAAAAAATATCGTAAATCTTGAAGAAAAACTAAAGGACTCAGAACTTGACGAATCTCTTCTTTGGAAGGCTAAAAAAATGGGCTTTGCAGATAGACAAATTGCTCGAGCCAAAGATAAATCTCCTGATGAAATTCGTGATTTACGGAAGAAATTAGGCGTAATTCCATCTGTAAAACAAATTGATACTCTGGCAGCTGAATGGCCTGCAGTAACCAACTATCTCTATTTGACATATGGTGGCAATTCAAATGATGTGGAAATCCCTAAAGATGAAAATGGGATTATTGTACTTGGTGCAGGACCGTATAGAATCGGAAGCAGTGTGGAATTTGATTGGGGTACTGTCAACATGGTTTGGGGTCTGCAAGAAAATGGAATAAAAAGTGTTTCAGTAGTTAATTGCAATCCTGAAACAGTCTCTACTGATTATGATATTTGTACAAGATTGTACTTTGAGGAATTAACTCAAGAAAGAATTTTAGATATTACTGAATTTGAACACCCACAAGGTATAATCACTTGTGTTGGTGGACAAACTGCAAATAATTTGACACCTGGTCTTGCACAGCACGGAGTAAATATTCTGGGAACAAGCGCAAATGATGTTGACAGAGCAGAAGACCGTTCTAAATTTAGTGCTGAATTAGATAAGCTGCACATACAACAACCACGTTGGCAAGCGTTTACGAATATTAATGAAGCAAAATCTTTTGCACAAGAAGTTGAATTTCCTGTAATTGTCAGGCCTTCATATGTTTTATCTGGTGCAGCCATGAAAGTTGTTTGGTCTCAAGAAGAATTAAAAACATATGTCAAAGAAGCAACGGATGTATCCCCTGATCATCCAGTTGTAATTTCTAAATTCATGTTAAACTCGCTAGAAGTAGATGTGGATGGTGTCAGTAATGGAAAGGAGGTTGTTATTGGTGCCATTGTTGAACACATTGACAGTGCAGGCGTTCATTCTGGAGATGCCATGATGGTCATTCCACCCTGGCGTCTAAATAACAAAATTATTGAAACTATCAACGAATATTCGAAAAAAATTGCATTGACTTTCAATGTTAAAGGACCGTTTAATTTGCAATTCTTGATTCACGATGATCATGTATATGTAATTGAATTAAACATTCGGGCTTCTCGTTCTATGCCCTTTGTATCAAAATTAGTCAAAACAAACCTGATTTCTCTTGCATCCAGGGCAATATTGGACAAACCCCTGCCTAAAATTCCTGAAAACAAATGGCAAAAGATTCACAACTATGGGATCAAAGTCCCACAGTTTTCATTTATGCAATTAGAGGGTGCAGACATTGCATTGGGTGTTGAAATGCAATCAACTGGTGAAGTGGCATGTTTTGGAAATAGCTTCTATGATGCATTGTCAAAAGGATTGATATCAGCAGGGTATAATCTTCCTGACAAAGGGTCTGCACTTGTAACTGTAGGGGGTGCTCAAAATAAGGAAAAACTAGTACCTGCCATTGCAAAACTCAGAGATTTGGGATTTAAGATTTTAGCAACTGAACATACTGCAGAATTCTTTAAAGAAAAAATAGGTGAAGTTGAAATTGTACACAAAATTTCAGAGCCTGAAAGAAAGCCAAACATTTCTGATCTTCTATATGAAAGAAAAATTGACTTTATCATAAACATTCCAAGCACATCTACATTGGAAAAATATGTTGGAATGCTTGATGACGAATTTCAAATTAGACGAAAATCTCTCGAGTTAGGGATCCCTGTGCTTACTACTATTGAATTAGCAGATTCATTTGTAAATACATTGGAGTGGCTTAGGGACAATAAAACCACAAAAGAACCAATTGAGCCTTATGACAAATATGAATAATTATAGAAAAGACAAATGCTCAATCAAATAATGTGTGAAAGATTCTTTGATGTCAAAATTTGATTGATTAAATTACTTGATCAATATTTGATTCGTTTCCTATGATTATTCCATCTAATGTTATGATTTTTGCCTTGGATATTGTTTTTATTTTATTGATGATGGGGGAAATTGATTTTTTGTATTGTTTTCTGTGTGTTGCATAAAAATACTTGTTAAATGAAGGAACTATTATGATTTCAATCTCTCCTGTTTTATTTGGAAATATGTTCTCTTTTTCTGTTTTGATTGAAACCCAAACCCTTTGACCGTTGATTATGGAGTCTTCTTGAAAAAATACTGGATGAAGATGACCCATGATAATTTTATCTACGTGTGAGAAATTCTCTGATGGCATTACATGTCCATGTGTTAATAGAATATTTTCATCAACCATCCCGGTAGAACTAATCATTGAAATGTTATCTGGAATCAATCTTTGAATATTTGCATCGTGGTTTCCTGGAACTAGTATTACGTCACACTTTTCTCTAATCTTTTTAAAAAATAATGGAATTTCATCCCATTCATTCCTGGATATGTTTTTGATGCTTGATTTTATATCTCCAAGCAAAATTATTGAATCTGGTTTTTCAAAATCAATTAATTCTGTTAATTCTTGAATTAATTCACTTATCGTTGAATTTTTACCTATGAAAATTTTATTTGATGCCATGCTATTTTCAAATCCAATGTGAATATCTGCAACTATTAGATTCTTTTTTTCACCCTCTAAAATTAAAGCTGGTTTTGATGGAACTATTCTAATTTGTAACACCAAAGTTATACTGCAGATATCAGATTAAATCTTTATGAACAAAGATTCGGGACGAGTTCAATCTCTAGTTTCTGAAAAACGTGTAAAACTGCATATTTTTGAACCAACTCAAAGAAAAATTTGGACTGTGGTTGGAAAAAGCAATGAACACTGGATTGATCCTGATTGCGGTTATTGTTCTTGTCCGGGATTTTACTTTGGCAAACTAAATGGAAAAACTATGTGCTACCATTTAGAATCTGCACAACTTGCTAGAACCGAAAATCAAGTTGAAACAATTATTTTTTCTGATGATGAATTTTCGGGTTTTCTTTCAGCATTAATTTCTAATTTATGATTGCCAGTTATTCGAATATGTTAATAACTAGAAATTCTGTACTACATCATGGATGAAAACCAACAAAATTCTGAAATAGAAAAAATTGCAAATTTGATGCTACACGATGGTATTTCATTTGATGAGCAAGATGTTATAAAATTAGAAAAATACAAAAATCTGATCAAAGATGATTGTAATCTTGATGATGAAAATGCCATGAAGATTGTTTACGAAACATTACTTTATAGAAAATTAAAAAATTCTGATTCAAGTGATGTTTTAGAAAAGGGTACTGATTTTGGTGCCGGATTCAGTTAGACTATTCTAGCGGAACAGTGTCAATATCGTCTTTTGAAACACCTTTCCAAAGACCGGTCATTCCTTCTGGTTCTACTTCTTCAATTTTTGTAATTTGTTGAATCTTTATGTGATCTGGGTTTGGGGGCATCCATAACATTGCCATGTAATCTCCCACGTTTCCAACTTTGGTTGGCAAAGCCATGGTGACTTTATCTACTGCAAATCCTTTCGCAGTCAATGCATTTGTTGCTTTTTCTTTAAGATCCATTCTTCCGTGTAGGAACAAATAGACATCTTTTTGAATATCAATTTCTGCCATGAATTCACTGGTTTTTCAAACTAAATCAACCTTTCCTGATCTAATGTCTCCAAAAAGGGTTAAATTAGAACGAAGAAAATTCTTAACTGTGAAAATCTTTACTGTTGGCAGCAAATCATTTGTGACTAGTTTCCAACTGGCTGGAATTCCAGGTAAGATCTCTGAAAATCCTCAAAAGGCTTTTCAAGAAATTAAGACATTAACTGATGATTCTGATGTTGGTTTGGTATTAGTCAGTGATGATATTACAGAATCCATTAACGATGAATTAACTGCACTTAGAGCTGAAAAATCTACGCTGGTTTTTGCATTACCTGCAGCTGGAAGTGAAAAAACCGAAGTTGATTATAGAGTTATGCTAAAGAAGATTCTCGGCGTATAATCTTCTTATAATCAAATTTTTAATGTTCTGCCATGAAAACTGCATCAGTTAAAGAACCATCTGTAATCTCTGTAGATGAAACACAAAAACCTACGTTGGGATCTGGTGATATTTTGGTGCAGATGCAAGCTTGTGGGATTTGTGGTTCTGATTTAGAAAAAGTTTTTGGTCAATACGGTCAACCCTCAATGCGTTTGGGTCATGAACCCTCTGGAATTGTTTTGGATGCTGGTTCGGATGTAACTGAATTCAAAAAAGGTGACAGAGTTTTTACTCATCATCATGTTCCCTGCTATGATTGTCATTTGTGCAATCACGGAAATGAGACTATGTGTAAAACATATTCTGAAACTAATTTGTCTCCATGTGGTCTGTCTGAAGAGTATGTTGTTCCTTCATGGAACGTTTCTCATGGAGGGGTTTTAAAAATTCCTGACTCACTTAGTTATGAAGAAGCTGCAATGATTGAACCGTTGGCATGTTGTGTCAGATCTTGGAAAAAATACACTTACCGTGAAGGTGACTCTGTTGCAATTTTTGGTGTTGGTCCAACCGGAATGATGCATGTGATGTTGGCACAGACAAAGAAATTTTCAAAAATCTTTTGTTTTGATATTAATAATTTTAGATTAAATTTTGCAAGGAAATTCAACATTACTGAATCTATTCACTCTGTAGATGAGAATAGAAAACAAAAAATTCTAGATCACACCGATGATAGGGGTGTAGATGTGGCAATCGTTGCAACAAGTAGCCTCAAGGCACTAGATGATGCAATAGATATGGTACGAAAGGGTGGTGTTGTAATGATGTTTGGTGTTCCTTCCAAGGGTGCAACACTAAATTTGGATATGAGTAAAATTTACTCTAAAGAGATTACTATAGTTACAAGTTATGCTGCATCTGATAAAGACACAAAAGAAG
>JAOUAY010000227.1 GCA_029860565.1 Candidatus Nitrosopumilus sp. | reverse complement strand
ATATTTTTAACATGACAAAATCAGATCTTGATGAATTAAAAATGACAGATTTGGTTTCAGCAAAATGGCTTGGACGAAATTTGGGTTTGCCAAAAAAATATGTCGAAGCAGTTTTTGAAATTGCAAATATCGATCCAAAAAAGATTGGAAATCTATTAACAAATGAGGAAATTGAAAAAATATTTGATGTTGTAAAAAAAATCGTTTCAGATGTGGTATCAGGTAATCATGAAGCAGTGATAGTTAAAAATGAAAAAATAGAAGTTCTTCCAGTAAAGTTGGGAAAATTAGAAGGTGAAATTACGCCAGCTAATAGTTTCATTGAAGGTTTAGATACAGTTTTTACAAAAAATATAATTGAAAAAGGAAAATCAGTTCAATCAAGCGGTTCTGATAAGAAGATAAAACAATTAGAAACCCAAATTTCTGAACAAGAAAAAGCTATCGAAACAGTAAAAGAAAAATCAAAAAATATTACAAGTGTTGCAAATTCTCTCTTTGAAATGATATCAAAGGGAATAATATCGATAGAGGATGGTTCTGCACAGAATATTTTAGCATCTAATAATGCAAAATTAGTTAGTGAGAAAGGAATTTCTTTAATTATTGTTCAAGATGAAAAAATAAAGATAAACACCAAATCTGCTCTTCAGTCAATTGCATCAGTATTGTTCAATGAAGCAAAGAAACAATCAGGAGCAATTGGTTCAATTCAGGCAATAAAAGAAAAAACAGAAAAAAAATTAGAGAAATTTTTGAGTAAAACAGAATCTGAGAAAGATTTAATCGTAGTTTCAGAAATTAGAAAGAAAAATTGGTACGAAAGATACAGGTGGTTTTTTACTACTGATGGAATACTCACAATAGGTGGAAGAGATGCCGCATCAAATTCAGCTGTAATTAGAAAACATTTAGAAAAAAATGATAAAGTATTTCATGGTGATATTTTTGGTTCACCATTTTTTATTTTAAAAGAAGCAGAGAATGCACCTGATACCAGTATGAATGAAGTTGCACATGCCACGGTTTGTTTTAGTCGTGCCTGGAGAGAAGGATTGTATGGTGTAAGTGCTTATTGGATTAATCCAGAACAAGTAAAAAAATCGGCACCAAGTGGGGAATTTCTTCCAAAGGGTTCTTTTACAATTGAAGGACAGCGAAATTTTATCAAATCAGAGACACTTCGTCTAGCTATAGGAATCATGTCACAAGAAGAAGAAGATTATGTCCTAACATGTGGCCCACCAGAACCAATCAAGAAAAATTCCATATGTTATGCAATAATTGAACCACATGGATTAGAAATGGTAGAGGCTGCTAAAAAAATACGAATAGAGTTTTTAAAAATATACGAAGATATTGCAAAAAAAATAAACATAGATGATTTTGTTCGTGCATTACCTGCTGGAAAAAGTCAGATTATAGAAGTAGGTTATGGGAATTTACAAAAAGAAAATCTTATTGATAATGAATTTGATTAGAAGAATCAGTATCAAATGATAGTTTCATACCATTTTTGATAGAAGAGAATTCTTCATCGCTTATTGTAATTAGCGGAATGTTTGCTAATGCACATCCAGTAGCAACTGTTAGATCTGCCTTTTGACAAATCATTGCAAGTGGTGCTGTATTGTTTGATTTTATTGAATAAATTGTATATGCACCAACGCTACTTCCAACTCCTGAAGGAAATACAAGAATTGTATCTTTCACTGATTTTTCAAAAAGATCATGATTTCTATCACTGATAATTCCAGTTTTTTTATCTACTGTACCTAAGAAATTAATTGAATTCTCAGATTTTAAAACAATTCCTTCTACTTTGCCTGAAACTAGAACTTTTTTCATCTTGTCTCATCTTCAACTATTTGTGATAGTGATTTTAGATTAACATCTACACCATTAGAATTTTTAAGATAAAATGCACCTTTGATACTATTGGTAGTAACTGCATCAACATTATCCTTACTTATCAAGGGAGACAAACACGTACAACAATCAGAAAGAATTTCACATCCAGCTCGTTCAAGTTCATTAGTATATCCAATTTTTCTTGCCTGCTCCTTTACAGTCCTGGGTAAAAATACCATGCATCTCTTTTGAA
>JAOUAY010000072.1 GCA_029860565.1 Candidatus Nitrosopumilus sp. | reverse complement strand
TGTGTGCCGGGGGCGAGTTTCGAACTCGCGACCTCCAGATTATGAGTATTGCCTTAGTTGGAGAACCGTTAGAGATTACCAAGCGAACTGGCACTCTAACCAGGCTGAGCTACCCCGGCATAATATATGTCTAAAAATTGGGAAATTAAATGATTCTAATTTTACTTTAAATCTTTCCACTCTATATTTTCATTTTTGACCCAAAGAAATTTCTTTTGTAATGCTGATGTGTACAGTTTTCCCCACTCTGCCCCAACTTCATCTGTCCATGCCTTGAATACACGTGGATCTATGTAATTTCTCAAAGATGTACCTATATTATAGTCTCTAGTTTTCTCCGATAAATCAATCTGCAATTCTAATTTTTCTAATCTTTCTTTGTGTTTTGATTTTTGCTTTTTAATTTGCTCATTTAATGTCTTGATTCTTTTTACTTTATTTTTCTTCTGAGTGTCTGTTTTTGGTTGAGTTGATTCTACCTTTTTGAGAGTTTCTTGTGTTTTTTTCCAAACTTGCTCTTTTCCTACCTTTTTGAGAGTTTCTCGTTTTTTCTCTAATGACCCCTCAAATGTCTTAGGAATAGTTCTTTTATGGTTACACATCATGGCAGCCTCTAGATTTGCTAATTTTGCATGATATAATTTCTCATTTGCTGTCTTTCCTTTCATGTTGTCGTGTTCTATGAGATATTTTTTGACAACTGTTGTTGCAAGATATGTTCTAAACACTTTGGCTGTTAGTCCTTTTACAATGCTGGAATAATATGCATTAACGTGTCTTGAAGTGATGCCCTCGAAAATTTCATCTTTTGGTTTTTTCTTTTCTACAAGTTTCTTGAGATTCTCATGAAATTGTTTATCATGACCTTCAGCAATTATTGTTTCTTGCCATCTTACACTATCTTTGCCTAGAAAATCAAATTCAATAATATTAGATATAATTTTGATGTGTTCTTTTCTAAGGGTTGTAGCTCCAACAGTATCTGCCTCATCTGGATCCTTTTCGTCTCCTACCCTCATTGCAGTTCTGTAAATTAAATAACAGGCTGTAGCTATTCTACTAATTTTTGAATCCTTACTTTTCATGTCTTTGACAATTCTATCTTTAATTTTGTTAATTTCATTTCCAAGCTTTTTTGCTTTTTCATATTTTTCCTTGTCTCTATCTTGTTTTAATCCAGCAGTATCTGCAAGCCAGACATACTTTCTTTTTTGCGTGAGAAAATCCATCCAACTGGCTAACCACATGGAATCTTTGTCATGAATTACCTCGTTCCATTCTCCATCAGGTATTTTAGCCTCTTCTCCAAGATTTAGTGTGACATCTTTTGTACTTATACGTGGTTTCCATTTACCTCTAAGCGGATGCTCTCCTCTTCCAATGAATATTCCTGGAGGTTCTGCCATGTAATTTCCAACTTCAACTTCATTTCCATCAATAATGGCGATTCCAAATTTTACTTTTAATTTTTCTCGTAATTCTTTTCTTTTTGTAGCAAGTGATTTTTTTTCCTCCTTTGTCATCATCTCTTTGAGATCTTTTTCCTTATCCACTATTTTGTAAGCATTTAAAAAATCAATATCTTCATATGAAATTTTTTTGAACTTTGAATCTAGAGTTTTGGCAAAATCTGCGGTAAAATTTTTTTGAAATACTTTGTCTTGTACGTATGGGGTGTCTTTCTTTTTTGCCCACTGATACACCATTTCTTCTTGATCTAGATCAAGATTGATACTGTCTCCTTTGATCTTTATCTTGATTCCTTGGATCTCATATGCGGGGGGAAATAAGATTCCATTGTGTTGTAGAGTTTTCCATTTCATTTTTTTCACTTTAAATTTGCGGACTTTGATGAAAACTCTTCCCTATCTGTATATCAATTTAACGTACAAGTTGTATGCCATCTAAGGGAATAACTCTTTACTCATATACTTCTCAAATTCTATGTCTGTTTTCATTTTTTTTGCCTCCATGAACATAGTCGCATCTGTTCCGACAATATATCGTGGCAAAACCTCGTCATCATGAATTGCCTTCAAAATTATATCTGCAACCTGAGATGGTGCTGTTCCCATTTCTACCATCATTTTGAGACCTGCAAGAATATTGTCTGTCAATGTTTTGTATTTTGGATCCGTTTTTGATTCTGGAACTATCATTGAATCGAAAAAATTTGTCCTGATAACTCCTGGCTCAATCAATGTGACCTTTATCCCAAATTGACCTAGCTCATATCTGAGACATTCACTTAGTCCTTCTAGTGCAAATTTTGAACTGATATAGGCTGCAGATCCTGGTAGGCCCATTCTGCCTCCAACAGAACTAATGTTTACAATTATTCCAGAATTTTGCTTTCTCATTACTGGAGATACCTCTTGAATAATCCTTACAATACTGAAGAAATTAGTTTCAAACTGTTTTCTAAAATCATTAATTGATACATCTTCTGTGCACCCAAACTGTCCGTATCCTGCATTATTGACCAAAACATCTATTCTTTGGTAATCTGAAGTTATTTTTTTGATTGCAGACACTATTGATTCTTCTTTATCTACATCTAATTCTATTACATCCATTGTAAGATTTTCTTTTTTTGCAGCATGTTCTAATTCTGCTGATTTTTTAATATCTCTCATACTTGCGAATGTGTGATAGCCATCCCTTGCAAGTGCTAATGCTGTTTCCAATCCAATACCTGAAGAACTTCCAGTTACAAGAGCTACTTTTTTCATACTTTTGCTAAATTTTTGTTATATTTATCCCATTTTGATTATCATCATACTAGAGGTCTATCTCCTCCTACAGGATCTACTAGTTCTGTTTTTTCACCGTCATTAATCCTCTCAAGAATTTCTAATGCTGAATATTTGTGTAGGAATTCATTATTATTTCCACATCTATATGAAAATGTGCATCGAGGGCATCCTGATTCATTTTGACAAGGACACTCTTTTACTATGTACATGCTTCTTTCAAGAGCCTTTTCAAATCTATCATATAGTGCCCTACTGGCGCCGCTTCCTCCAATAGCTCCATCATAGATGAAAATCAAACCTGAGGTGCCTAGGGATATGCCTCCCAAATCTTGAGAAACTCCTCCGGTAATCATATTGCTTCCTTCAATCACCACATGTTCTGTAGCATGGTAGCCACTAGCTTCAGCATAATTTTCATCATCTGCTTGTTCGATAATTTTAACAGGTCTTGGAGCATGAAATACAATTCCTTTTGTGACAAAATCATATTCTAATGGTACATCAAGTAATACCTTTTCTCCCTGTGTGATTTCTTGACCTAATTCTATATTGACATAACCGTAAACTTTCTTTTGAATGTGTAATTTACAAAATGCCACTTCAACTCCGTTTGCTATTCTCTTTTCAAAAACAGTTTCAATAGTTGGCCATTCTTCAGTAAGTGATTTTGTATAATATGGATAATCTCTTGGAATTCTTTCAAGTTTCGCATAGTTATTTTTAGGATAATCCAATTCTTTGACTCTATAACGAATCCCTGCCAAAAAATAGATTGCATCTTTATGCAATTCTTCTAATGCAATTGGCAATACTCTATCTCCTACCTTTCTATTTCCTAAGAAAATATCAATTGATTTTCCAATGCCTCTTATACTATAATCATTTAGTATGGAATTAATTTTTTCAAAATTTGGAATAATTCTGTTGTTAAATACAGTGAGGTTACCTTTGATTATGTGATGTTCTATTACTTCCTGATGTTCTTTTAATTCATGTTTGGAAATTGGTCTATCGCATGCCATAGCTAGTACTTGAAATTCTTCCACAAATGGATTCTTTGGGTCGATGTATGTTTTTTCAATGTCCTCAAAATAGTCATCAGGATGATTCTTGTAGTATTGTGATATTGGATCATTTCCTAATGCTAAAAACGCGTATCCTCTTTGTCCTTTTCTTGCTGCTCTTCCAATTCTTTGAATTAATCTGTTTACTGGAATGGTAGATGAGATCACACAATCTACGTTTCCTACATCTATGCCTAATTCAAGTGTAGGAGTACATGAAATTGCTGATAAACTGTCATTTTTGAATTGTTTCTCTACTGACGTTCTGTAGTTTGCCATCAATCCTGCTCTGTGAACTTTGATGTTGATTTTTTGTCTTTTTGCTTGAATTGCTAAAAGTTCTGAATTGAGATGTGAATTACTAAACACCATTGTTTTGTGGTTTTTTTCAGTCATTCTTTTTGTCAGTTCTACCATTAGTTTTCTTTGTGTTCTAAGTGATGGAAACAGCATTACAAAATCTGTTTGACCTTTTTTTCCAGAACCGTGAATAATTTGCATTTTTTCTCCAAATAGTTCCTGACAAAAATCTTTAGCATCTTCCAGAGTAGCTGATGCTGCAACAAATTGTAATTTACTATTACAAATTCTCTTCAATCTTTTAATTATGTAATGAACATTTGATCCAAAAATACCTGAATATACATGAGCTTCATCTACTATCAGAATTTTAGTTGATGCTAGAATTATTGAGAATTTTGTTTGATGCCATATGTGATAATGCAATACATCAAAATTTGTAATTAGAATATGTGGTGGATTTTCAATAATCTCCCTTCTTTCATCCAGTTTTGTGTCTCCATCAAAAACTTTGACATCAATTCCAATTTTTTCAGCAAATTTTTGAATTTTTGGATGTTGATCTCGTGATAATGCTTTTGTTGGATATACAAAAATTGCAAATACGTTTCCATCTTCTGACTCTTTTTTGATTCTTTGAATTACTGGAATCAAAAACGCCTCTGTTTTTCCAGATGCGGTAGGAGCTTCAATTACAACATTTTCTCCAAATATAATTTCATTGATTGACTCTTCTTGAAATTTGTAAAACTGTTCTATCTCTAAGTTTTTTAGATGTTCAGAAATTAATTCATTTAATCCTAAATCTTCAACTTTACAGCCCATTTTAGGCTCGGGATTCTTCAAAACCTTGTATTGTGAAATATAGTCTTTCTTTGAAAATAGGATTTCTTCAGTAATTTTATCTGGTTTATTTTTGCCAATCATTTCTTTAATTTCATTTTCACCTCTGACGATTCCTTCTTCTTTTAGCTCCTCTGAGAGTCCTTTTTCTGCAACTAAACCTTGATCAAATCTTGAAAGGAATTCTAGAAATACTTCATCTACATTTTTTGAAAATTCTAAAAGATCTTCAATGCCACATTTTTCACAAGAAATATGCATTTTTTTATTGAATGTTTTTTGAATTTCAATTTTTGATTTACATTTTGGACATGAGAATTTCAAGATCTATTTGATAATACTGACTTGATGATTTATTATTAGTTATTCATCTTGAACCATGACATTATTAAGCTAAGAATTAGTCTTGAATCAAAAATGAAAAAAATCAAAATTAATGAAATTTATAATCAAAACTGTATTGAAGGGATGAATTTAATTCCTAAAAACAAAATTGATTTGGTTATCACTGACCCACCATTTGCAATAAATTTTAAAGCAAAAAAGGCAAATTACAACAGAACTTCATCTAGAGTATTATCTGGATATAATGAAATTAAACCTGAGAATTATTATGATTTTACATTTGCCTGGATGAGTGAGGTTTTTAGAATTTTAAAAGACTCTGGAAGTATGTATGTTTTTTCAGGATGGAATAATCTTAAAGATATTTTACGTGTGTTGGACGATATTGGTTTTATTACTATTAATCATATTATTTGGAAATATCAATTTGGTGTAGTTACTAAAAGGAAGTTTGTCACTTCTCACTATCATTGTCTTTATGTCTGCAAAGATGATAAGAAACGAAATTTCTTCCCATTTTCTAGGTTTAAAAAAGAAGATAAAACACAAAATGGACGCAGTCTTCACTATAAAGATAAAGAAGATGTGTGGGATATTAAAAGAGAATATTGGACAGGGGATGAAAAAACACCCACTAAACTTCCATCTGAAATAATTAAAAAATTACTAGAATATTCAAGTGAAAAAAATGATTTAGTATTTGATCCATTCCTTGGTTCAGGACAAGTTGCAGTAGTTAGTAGGTCTCTAAAAAGAAAATTTATTGGATTTGAAATTGTTCCAGAATATTTCAAATTTGCAAAAAAACGACTTGACACTGATACTTATAGAATTAAAAAACCCAAATAATCAGTTACTTTTTTTCAGACTCATCTTTTCTTTTTTGACCAATTTTTTCAGACTCATCTTTTCTTTTTTGACCAATTTTTGTAGCTATATCATCTCTTAATTCATCATCTGTTTTTTCTTCAACTTTTATCCCTGCTGATTTTGCAATCATCTCTAACTTTTCTCGTTCTGTTTCAACTGGTCCTGAAATTTTTGGCACTTCATCTGTAACTTCTTTCATCTGTTCTTGAATCTCATTTTTTGCTTTATTGTATTCATTAACTACTTTTCCTAATTTTTTAGCAGCTCCTGGAAGCTTTCCTGTTCCTAAAATTAAAACTAATGCAACAAAAATTATAATCATCCATTCACTTCCACCTATGTTCAATGAATAATCCAAGATACTT
>JAOUAY010000226.1 GCA_029860565.1 Candidatus Nitrosopumilus sp. | reverse complement strand
TTTAGTAATTTTATCTTGAACAAAAAACTAACTTTCAAAGAAAAGCTTTGGAATTAGAGTGAATTTTAAAAAATTAAAACAAAAAGAATGAACAATTCGTCCTAATCAGTCTACTCAAAGGTAGAAGTAGAGGATTGTGACGAAAGTCCAGTTGAAGATGGTACAGATGGGAATTTATCTCCTATCTGTTGCTCAGCTACTGCAGATGCTTCTTGAAGAATCTTGTCGGTTTCTTCACTTGAAGTATCAGACTCCATGCTAAATGAGTCTCCTGCAAGAGAATCCATCATGAGTCCATTAAGTGTCTGGGTCATACTATTCAATTCTGAATCAGCATCTGGCATGAATTTTCCTAGCGATGACTTCAATCCCTTCATTGTAGACATTGCTGGTCCAATTGCTACCATAGCATCACCAAGATCATGAATAGTTGTCAGTCTTAGTTGGACTTGTTCTAATGACATTCTTGCGTTGCCGAGCATCTTTGTAACTTTACGAATTTCAGCTAATTCGTTGGACAAAACTCTACTTGTGCTAGTATCATGTTGCTGCATTGCAGTCACGACTCTCTTAAAGAGTTGCGCATCTCTTTCGTGCAATTTACCTAACATAGAATCCGTTTTTGAGATTTGGACTTGTAGTTGGTTTACTGCAGTTGAAATTCGTGGTTTCAATGCACCTTGAGGCTTTACTGCTTCACGGAGTTTGCCAGTTACACTTTGGGTCTCTTGACGAGCCCAAGTCTTATCGAAGTTTGGCATGTTGATGATTTAGAAATTTAGTCTTAATTGACGGTGTATATTTAGATCAACTTTAGAGTAAATTTAGCTAACAAACATTACTGTCAAATTTGAATATTATTCGTGGCTAAAATAGTAGTTTTTGATTCAGGATTAGGCTCATTATCAATTATTCAGGCAATCCAGAAAATATCAAAGTCAGAAATTATTTATTTTGCAGACCAACAAAATTTTCCCTATGGGGAAAAATCACAATCTCAATTAGCTAAAATCATACAAAAATCTATCACATTACTACAAGAAAAATTCTCTCCAGACATCATAGTTGTTGCATCCAATACACCTAGTCTTATGTTGAATTTAGCAACAAAAAAGATAATTGATGTTAAACCACCTCTGAAAAATGCTCAAAAAATTTCAAAGACAAAACATGTGGGAATATTAGCAACTGACAGTGCAATTAAAAGTAAAGGCTTAATGCAATATATTAAACAAGTTAATTTTCCTATGACTTTTAAAATTTCTAAGATAAATGCTTCTGAGCTTGTTGAATTAGTAGAATCAGGAAAATTTCTTCTAGATAAAAAATATTGTAAAAAAATCATTAAAAAAAATCTTGATCAAAAACTATTACACAATTCTATAGATACAATAACACTTTCTAGTACTCATTTGTTATTTTTAAGATCATTATTAAAAAAAGAATATCCAAATGTTAATTTTATAGAACCTGGAAATATTATAGCACAGAAAATTTTTATTAAAATAAAAAATAAACAAACTAAAAGAAATTCATTAAAAATATTTGCTTCAGGAAATGTAAAAATATTTGAAAAGAAATTAAAGAATATGGGAATTAAAAATAAAGTTAATTTTTTATCTGTTTAGCTTTTCTATAACCATGACTGAATTTTTTATCATATAGTTTAGAATACTCATATGTTTCTGGATCAATTACATCACTAATTATTACAATTGCAGTTCTAGTAATTTTCTCCATTTTTACTTTATCTGCGATATTTTCTAATGTACCTTTGATAATTTTTTGATCTGGCCAGCTAGCTCTGTAAACTACTGCAACTGGTGTAGATTTTTTATATCCGCCTGCAATTGCTTCAGTGACTAAATTGGAAACTAAATGGATACTAAGATAAAAAATTAAGGTAGCTTTATGTTTTGCAAGTTCAAAAATTTTTTCACGTTTTGGTACTTTTGTTCTTGATTCTGCTCTGGTAACAATAATTGTTTGAGTAACACCAGGAAGTGTTAGTTGAGTACCTAAAGCAGCAGCTGAGGCCAAAAATGCAGTAACTCCAGGAACAACAATTGAATTAATTCCTTTTTTCTCAAGATTATCAATCTGTTCTT
>JAOUAY010000071.1 GCA_029860565.1 Candidatus Nitrosopumilus sp. | reverse complement strand
AGACACCGTATTTGAGATTGGAACTGGATTGGGAATTTTAACTCCTTTACTATGTCAGAATGCCAATAAAGTAATCTCAGTAGATGTTGATGAAAAACTTGTCAATAAAGCAAAATCTGAATTTTCTAATTTAGACAATTTGATCTTAAAGTCAGGTGATGGTTTTAAGAAAAAAGACCTTTTTTCTATTTTTGTATCTAATCTCCCCTATTCTAAGAGTAAGGATGCAATTGAGTGGCTTGCACAAACTTCTTTTTCTCATGGTGTGATTATGGTTCAAAAAGAATTTGCTGATAAATTACTTGCAAAATCATCAAAGAAAAGAAAAGCAATTAGTATTATTGCAACTCATGCATTTGAAATTACACCTATATCTAAAGTTGGGAAAAATAATTTTTCTCCTCCCCCCAAAGTTGATTCTGTAATATTAAAAATAGTTAAAAGAAATAATGTAGCAAAAGAACTAATTCAAACAATTAACAAAATTTTTTCATATAGGCGAAAAACTGTTAAAAACATTCTAAAGCAATTTAATAAAGAAACTGTAATGGATAAACGAGTAGATGATCTTTCAGGAGATGAAATAATTGCCCTTGCAAAGCAAATACTTGAAAAATGATGAGTATACTCCTTCTGAGGATACTTTTTTCATGGTCGATAATATTAAAAATGAAAAAGGAAATTTTGCTTTAGATGTTGGAAGTGGTTCAGGATATTTGACAAAATTACTTTCAGAGAATTTTTTGTTTGTAGTTGGAACTGATATTAATTGTGAGGTCTTAAAACATCAAACTTACAAAACAAACAATCTCGTTTGTTGTAACGGTTCAGATGCGTTAAAAATAAAATTTGATTTTATAGTGTGCAATTTACCTTATCTTGCAACTGATGGAATTTTAGATGTTGCCACTGATGGTGGTGCTGAAGGGTTTGAAATTCCTAAAAAAATATTTGATTCTGTAATTGATAATATGGCAAAAAATGCTAAATTTATTTTTGTAACATCCTCTCTGTCAAACTATCAAAAATTGATTGATTATGCTCAAAAATTAGGCTTAAAAACCCGAATAATAGCTAAAAAGAAACTTTTCTTTGAAGAATTAATTCTTGTAGAATCTACTAATAACTAGTTATTTTTTTAGATTATCTTTTGCATATGTGATAATTGCTTCAGTCATTTGTGTAGTTGATGCATTACCTCCAATGTCCCATGTCACTGTTTTTCCTTCATTGATTACCTGATAAGTTGCATCAAAAATCGCATCCCCAATTTCTTTTTCACCTAGATATTGTGCCATCCAGGCTCCTGATAGTACAGTTGCGGTAGGATTTACTTTGTTTTGTCCTGCAAATTGTGGTGCACTTCCATGTGCTGCCTCAAACATTGCAAAATTATCTCCCATGTTTGCAGAATAGATCAATCCAATGGAGCCTACTAGCCCTGAAGCTAATTCTGAAATAATATCCATAAACAAATTAGTACTTACAAGAACTGCTCCATTGAACTGTTCTGGTGCTACTACCATTTGTTGTGCCATATTATCAATATAAATTTCTGATAGTTCCACATCTGTTCCCTCTACTGCTTTTTGAGCTGAATTCCAAAAAATTCCATCTGTCTGTTTTAGAATATTTCTTTTGGTAATCGCAACCATTTTTTTCATATTATTTTTTTTAGCCCAGTCCATTGCAGAATTCAAGAATCTGTCACAACCCTGTCTTGTAATTTTTCTAATTGCAATTGCAGCATCATCTGTAATTTTTACTTCAATTCCTGTGTACAACCCTTCAGTTGCTTCCCTAAAACATACACAGTCAAGTTTTCTATTTGGTGTCAATCTGTCATAAGTTTTAGTTGGCCTGATATTGGAATATAATTCAAATTTTTGACGTAATGTAACTGCAACACTTCTTGGAGCTCCTGGAATTGGTATGGTTGTGGTTGGACCCTTAAAACATGCATCTGATTCTTCTAAAATCTTGATTGTATCGTCTGGAATGTATGATTTGTCCTTTCTTCCATTTTTTTCCCACTGCTCAGAGCCTGCCTCACAAAGAATAATCTCTGATTGGATATTACATTCATTTAGAACTTTAAGCATTGAGTCTACAACTTCTGGTCCGATACCATCTCCTTTCATCACTGCAGCTTTTTTACTCAATACTGCAAATTTTAGTAGTTTAATATTTAATTCAACCTTCTTCTATTTCTAAGATATACGTACAGATAGATCTCAAAATTGTGGTTAAAAAA
This sequence comes from Candidatus Nitrosopumilus sp., assembly GCA_029860565.1. Classification (GTDB taxonomy): domain Archaea; phylum Thermoproteota; class Nitrososphaeria; order Nitrososphaerales; family Nitrosopumilaceae; genus Nitrosopumilus. The sequence continues at coordinate 4,302 of JAOUAY010000071.1, read as the reverse complement.
AGACTTCAAATTGATGAAATTATGAATGATTATGGTCATTTAACAACAAATGAATTTATTTACAGATGACTATTAGGCATCCGTATGCGGGGGTCGCCTAGCCTGGTAGGGCGTGAGATTGCTAATTTCATGTTCGCAAGAACTCGTGGGTTCGAATCCCTCTCCCCGCGCCATTAAAACTTAATAGACCGATTTTGGAAGTTTTGTTATGGGACGAAGAAAAACCCAAAAAATTATTCGTACTGGTCCAAAGAATGCCACCACTGGAATGTGCCCTCTTTGTAAAACAATTGGAAAAATATTTCTCCTTGGCTCACCTGGACAAGAGAGAGCAAAATGCGAGAAATGTCGTCAAGAATTTGAATTATAGTTCAAAAAGCTAACCTGTCCATCAAAACATTTACCCATAACTTTTTAAGACAATTTTTTGTTGATAGATAATCATGAGTTCAGACGCTGAAACCATCTATGAGAGAGTTGCAAAACTTGAAGACGAAATTGCATTACTCAGAAGTGAGGTTGATATTCTTAAACAAGCATTGAGAAATAAAATTGCTCGCCATGAAATATCAATGATCAAGAAAGGAACTGACGTAGATTCTATAATTGATTAATTTTTTGTCTTTATGCTTCTAATCAATTCTAAAATAAAGTCTACATCATCCGCATTTGGATTTATTTCTAAATATTTATTCAAATATCTTAAAGCAATTTCAAAATTTAGTAATCGTTCTTCTAAAATTCCTTTATCCCTTATGTCTTCGGGAGATTCTGGATTCATTGTCAAAACCATATTGATACAACGTAGTGCTTTTTCATAAGCAAATGATTGTAAATAAGAATTTTTTAAATTACGAGTTAGTCTGACGAGAATTTGTTCTGACGTTACTTCGTCAAGAAATTCCGGTTTAAATTCTAATTGACCTCCAAAATTAGTATCTAGAATATCTTGTAGATCATCCACATCTAGTAGACGTCCATCATAAAATGGATCTAAAATCATTTCTTCATTATACTTTACTAGTACATGGCTCGGAAATCCTACAATTTTAAGCTCTAATCCAATAAATTTTGCAATTTCTACATATAGAATTGAAATGGTGATGGGAAGTCCAATTTTTTTATCAATTACTTCGTTTAGAAAATTGTTTTTTGGATTGTAATAATCATCATCATCTCCACTGAAACCTAAATTTTCAAAGAGATGTTCATTTAACATTGAAATTAAATATGTTGGATTTTTAATATCGCTAATTGATTCTTTTAGCGATTTTCCAATTAGATTTATTTTTTTAATGTATTCCTCCACATCTAGATCTGGATATTCTGTGATCTGCGCAAACTTTAGACATTTTTCAACCAAGTTAAAGTTTGGATTTTTTACAAATGAAATCCATTCTGCAATCAATGGATCAAACTTTTCTTCCAATTATCCTAAACTCAGTTTATTGAGGTATAACTGAGGATCCTTGAGTTCTTTGGTGTTTGGTGGGATTTCAATCATTTTTTTAAACGTATTTTTACCTAATTTTTCATATACTGTTTTAGTAAAGTCCTTGCCCATACTCTTTCTTACTTGATATGATGAAAAATCTGTTCCCATAAACGTTGTAAGGTAATTTTGAAAATCTTTATCATCTTTTAGGATATTTTCAATTGCAAAGCCTGCCATGCCTTCCATTGCAGTAAACGCTGCATGATGTTGTTGGATTGGAACTAGCCATTTCTTGTAAATATCTAAAAGTTCCGGGATTGACTCTTCTATTTTTGGATCTATCTCTACATGTGTGTATGTCATGACATCTGGTCCAATTTGCTCAATTAAGAAATGATCTGGATTCAAAAAGAAAAATAGATTGGCCTTTTTTGCAAATGGGAAATCATCTGGCACTGTTTGTAATTGACAATATTCTGATAGTTTGTTAACGGTTTCAGTATCAAGTGCTAAAATTATCTTTGCTAATTCTTCATTAATTTTATTTACTTCCATGGCTGCATTTTTGTTTACTTGTTGTAGGTTCTCTTGTGCAGAATGAATTAGTTCTTCTAATACTGTCATCTTCACTGCCCCTTGGTATCCGGAATTTACGTTTTCAAACCGTGTTTCATATGGTTCGCCTTGTTTATGAAGAATAATTTGTGGATATCTTGATAAAATAAATTTATTTAGATAAATTACTGAATCAAGATAATCGCCATATGTTGTTGTGATTTTAGATATGTACTGAATCGCATATGTTGAATATACTAAATATTTTGCAGTATCTTGTTGCATCAATTCCGCAATTTTTTTTAGATTCTCTTTTGCAACTGCCTCAAATAATTCTGTAACAAATTCCTTTGATTCTTTATCTGCAAATACTTTATTTCCTTTTAATTTCTTTAATTCTTCCAATTCTGGAAATTTTATCTGTATGTCGTCTGAAATTTTAATTCCAAGAAATTCTTCCACTTTGTTTTTAAAATCAGGTAATGCTTCCTCGGCAATCTCTTCTAATTTTTTGAATTGTACCTTGTTTGCAATGTCTTCTTTTGCTTTGACTGCTAACTCTGCAATCTCTTTTTCTTCATTGATTTCAACTGATAATTGACCAAACAGCGCCTCTGCAAATTCTTGAAATTCTCCCAATTTGTATAAAATCTAAAAATACTCCATTTAATATTATCTTGGTTTTTTCTATCAAAGAAATTATTAGTTCAACAATCGCTGTTCTGTTATACGGAAATGTTGGAATCTAGTCTTCAATTTTTAAGATGTGTAAGATGTAATTCAGAATTAGAATTAAATGCATTCAAACTTGGCCAAGAAATTGAAGAAGGAATTTTAGAATGCAAAAAATGTAATCTTGAATTTCCAGTTATTGAAAAAATTCCTATTTTATGGGATGATTTTTCTAAATACTTGTCATCTCATAAAATTTTAGGCGGTAAACTATACCAATTGGTTCAGACTGAAAGTCTGAAGAAATTCTTGAAATTTTCTTTATCAAAAATTAATCAAGTTTCTGATGATAGAACTGCGCTTGAGGAACGCTGGTCTCTGATATATCAAAACAGTAAAAGTTCAAAATTCTATTCTTCGATAAAAAACAATCTTAATTTTATAAAAAAATCAAATCTTGTTTTAGAATATGGTTGTTCTATTGGAACTATGACTTCGTTTTTGGCTGAATCTCATAAGATGGTGTTTGGAGTTGATAGATCATTCACAGCGTTAAGATATGCAAAAAAATTATACAAAAATAATCTTGATTATGTTGTAGCTGATTTTTTATCTCCTGTATTTGGAAATTTACAATTTGATCTTATTCTTGCATTGAATATTTTAGAATTAGTGGAACCTGCGGACTTGTTAAATCATGTTTCAAAACAAATTTCAACTGGTTATTTTATAATCACTGATCCATTTGATTTTGATAGAGGAGTTAACTCAGTAAAAAAACCACTTGACGAAATAACATTACGTATGAATTTAAAGAATTTGGGATTCAAAATAATGTCTAAAACAAAAATTCCATCTGATATCTCTTGGAATTTAAAACTAAACTCACGTGCCACTTTAAATTATAAAGTGGATTTTGTAATTGGCAAAAAGTAAAATAGTCTTTATTTGTTTTTATTCTTTTTCAAATTAAATCAAGTCTTTCCATATCCTTTGAAAATCATTACTTAGAACGACTGAAACAATTTTGATTTTACCTGGTGGAAAAAGTTCTTGTTTCTTTTCAATGTGTGAATTCTCCTTCCCTGAAACTCCTTTAATTCCTCTTGAATTTCTCCATTAATTTATTCGAAAACTATTGTTTGTTCTACGGTTTCTGCCCAAAAAATCTTAACATATTTTACGTTTCCTTGTCCTACAAATGTTACAGTTGCAGCTAATCCTACTATTCCTGCAATCATGGCTACAATTATCAAAATTCTATCGTTTGATTTCAATTCTGTGAAATACATTGTCGTTTCTCCTTAAAGAAACTAGGTGAAATTTTGCACTTTTTAAAGAAGAATTTTGATATTATTCTTTCATTTCTTGGTCTTGCTTTTCTGAAACGCCACAAGTTTGATTACAACTTCCACACCCATTTTTCCTTGTACCAAACCAGATTAGTGCTGCAGGGATTAGAGCATAAAGTACGGTAGTATTTGGAAATCCTAATAATGAATTATTTTCAGTAATGTATCCTAATACTATCAATGCAAACATGCCCAGAGCTATAATTCCTGAAATTTTGTTTAACTTGTCTTTGATATTCATGGTAACCCTATTCCTTTTTCATATTTAATAGAATTCCAAAATGAACC
>JAOUAY010000070.1 GCA_029860565.1 Candidatus Nitrosopumilus sp. | reverse complement strand
GTGATGTTATGAGTATTGTAAATTTCTCCTGAAATCAACCATTGTTGTCTTTTTTCATTCCAAGCTTTATCAGCATCAAATGGAATTCCTAAAGAAGATGCCAGCATTTGTGCTGCAATATCTTCAGCATAGTCACCAGCCTGACTTTCATTTTGACCAAAAGATTCGTATTCAGAAAGATAACCGTATCGCTTCTGATCTTTTGGTTGAGCAATACCCACAGATGCAGAACATACTCTATGTGGTTCATTTGTTTGATTTTTAGAATAAATTGTAAACAGTATTTGTCCGGGGTTAATTTTTTTTAGCCCTTCTTTTCTTGAGATTAACTTTGCTTGTGGTGGAAATATGCTTGAAATTAAAACAAGGTTAGTTCCTGCAATGCCAGCATCCCTTAATGCATATTCAAAACTAGTGAGTCTATCTTCATGAACACCTTTCCCTTTTGTAAGAAATAGGTTTTTTGCAATTAGATCAAGCATTTATGAATTGAGAGAAGGGAGTTATTATTTATACTTTAATTGAAAATGATTTTTTCAATTGTTTTAAAAAATTGTATCGAATGTTTTAATCAGATTTTCTTTTTTTCTTTCTTTTATCAGGTTCCTTCTGAATCTGTGTCAAAAAGATAAATGTGAAAAATGCACCCAATCCGATATTAATGACGCCCATGAAAGTGATCATCATCGTCATATCTTTACCAGCTACACCTAATCCTACAATCAAACCCATCATCCCAGTAGCATAAAACATCACCATCAAAACCTTAACTCTAGTCGGCTCAATGTATCGCATAACAAGTATCAAAATTAGGTTTTATTATAAACTGATGGTAAATTTGGCAGTTTTAGATAAAAATGATTTTCAAATAAACTACAGGTAACACTTTAAACCTTGAAAAATTTTATTTTATTTCGTGCCAATGTAGCTCAGCCTGGTAGAGCAATTGATTTGTAATCAATAGGTCATGGGTTCAGATCCCGTCATTGGCTTTTTACTTTCTTCAAAAATAAATCACTTTCCAAAAATATGGCAATACGAATAAGTATACTAGATTTTGAATTAATTAAAATGAGTTCTAGTGAGTCTGAAGTTAATCGAAATAATAATGAACAGATAACCGTTAAAAAATCAACATTTAACATTGTAATTATTGGATTAATCATAACAATTGGAGTTGCAGCATTCTTTGCAGGATCATACACATCAACCCTAAACTCAAATCAAATTTCTGAAGAAGTTTTAGATAAAGCATTGGCCAAACTGGAACTAAAAATATTGCAAAATCAATTACCTACAAAACAACCAGCATTACCAGTAAAGATTTCAGGAGATAATGATCCAATAATAGGAAATGCAGATGCGCCAATTACGATAATTGAATTTTCAGATTTTCAATGTCCATTTTGTGCAAGATTCCACACTCAAACACTGCCATTACTTCTTGAAGAGTATATTGAGCAAGGTAAAGTAAAATTAGTTTTTAGAGACTTTCCAATTCAAAGTATTCATCCAAACGCATTACCTGCATCAATTGCAGCAGAATGTGCAAATGAGCAAGACAAATTCAGAGAAATGCATGATATGTTATTTGAAAAACAAAATGAATGGAATAAGTTAGAACCTTCCGATACATTGTCTTTGTTTAGTCAATATGCTTCAAATATACAATTAGAACAAAATGCATTTGATTCCTGTCTTACCAGTGGAAAATACATTGAAGAGATTAAAAATGATCTTAACGATGGGCGAAAATACGGAGTTTCAGGAACCCCCGGATTCTTTGTTGGAAATGATCAAGTAGGATATGTTGAATTAAAGGGAGCTCAACCATTCGATAGTTTCAAAAAGGTAATTGATGTTCAATTAGATACATAAAAAATAACAAGCGTTTATTAGACCATAACCAGTATCAAGCATCAGAATAATGACGAGTAAGCAATGAGCTTTTTCGTTATTGCTTAAGAGAAAAAAACAAAATGACAAAATTTCAAGATTTAGGATTAAGCGAAGATGTGCTGAAAGGAATAACAGAGCAAGGTTTTGAAGAAGCATTTCCAATTCAAGAAGCAGCTATTCCAGTGTTACTTTCAGGAAGAGATGTTGTGGGACAAGCACATACAGGTTCTGGAAAAACTGCAGCGTTTGCATTATCAATGCTACAACAAATTCAACCAAAAAAAGGAATTCAAGGGTTAGTTATGGCACCTACAAGAGAACTTGCAATGCAAATTTCAGATGAAATTAAGAAATTCGGAAAACATACAGGAATTAAGGTGGCAACAATTTACGGAGGGCAAGGGATGGGAATTCAGCTTGATGCACTCCACAGAGGAGTTGAAATTCTGGTAGCAACACCAGGCAGACTAATTGATCATCTAAAAAGAGGTTCAATAGAACTTAGAGACATAACCCATATTGTTCTAGATGAAGCAGATACAATGCTAGACATGGGATTCATTGATGATATTCAGTTTATTTTAGATTTAGCACCAGAAGATAGAGTAATGTCATTGTTTTCAGCCACAATGCCAACTCAAATTCTAAGACTATCTGAAGACTATCTAAATAATCCAAAACAATTCCTGTTAGATGCGGATGATCTTAGTGGAGAAGGGATTGATCAATCATATTTAGTGATTAAAGATAGAGACAAATTCAAATATTTGCTAGATTTTATCAAGCCAGTAAAAGGTCAATGCATCGTATTTTGTTCAACAAAGTATAGAACCAGAGATGTTCAAAAATTTCTTCATCAAGAAAAATATAACGCAGTTGCAATTGAGGGTGACATGTCACAACACCGAAGAGAACAATCCATGGCAAAATTTAGAAATGGAAAAGCAGACATTCTAGTTGCCACAGACATAGCATCTAGAGGAATAGATGTTCCAAGAGTGGAATTAGTAGTCAATTACGATGTTCCAAATGTAGAGATGGTGTATTTTCATAGAATTGGAAGAACCGCCAGAGCAGGTGCAAAAGGTAAAGCAGTAACATTTGTGTCATACTCATCTGTAGGTGATTGGAACCTTATCAAACGTCAAATCAAAGTTCCTCTCAAAGATTTGAATCAAGAAATGGGAATTCAAATTTCAATCCCAGATCCGCTAAAAAGACAAACCCCATCAAGAAGATATGGAGGTCAATCCAGATCCAATTATTCTAGAGGTGGAGGTCGTTCTGGAGGATATGGAAGGTCTGGTGGTGGGGGATACGGAAGATCTGGTGGTAGAAATTCTAGAGATGGCAAAAAAAGATATGAGGATAAAGATGGTAAGAATAGCTACGGTGGACGTAGTAGATGGTAATACTGTAAAACTTAAAGACTTAAACTTCATCAATTATTCTAAGGTAAAGTAATGCACAAAGGATTCATTTTATTCAATTGTGATTTAGGAGCAGAAGAATACATTTTAGATGAATTAAAACAAGTGCAAAATATCAGTAATGTATATCTGACTTTTGGGGCATATGATATAATTGCAGAAATTCAAGTAGAAAATCAAGAGGAATTTACAAAAGTGATTGCAGTAGTTAGAAAACTATCCAGAGTAGTAAGTACAATGACACTAAACGTGATAGACCCCGAATAATTGTTATATGAGTAAAATTAGGATTTTTCAAATTGCAAAAAATTGATTATGAAGGAACAGTTTGGGTACTAAATTATAATAATCCTAAGCCATTATTAGATCACGCAATTTACATGTTAGAAAAACACGGGGTTAAACGAGATGATATGACAATTACAGAAACACCAACTGCAAAAATAGGTTCAATAGTAGTAGAAATTTGGCCATATGAACTAATTATAGGAAAAGTCAGAACAACTCGAAATGATTCATTTATCAGCGGTACAGAATTTAAAATTGAATTAAAATTAGATGATAACGGAAATTACATAGATTATCTTTGAAAAAAAATAAAATTCAAAACATCACAATTGCTGTAATAGCAATTCTCATTATTGGGGGAATTATAGGATATAATTATTCAGCAGATCAAACTAAACAAAAAGGATTTCAATTTGGAAACGAATTAGCGCAAATTCAACAAGATGTAACAGAGTTACAAGTAAAATTTTATTCTGAAAAAACCAAGTGGGATGAAGGAGACATTTCAAAGGAAGAGTTATTGAAATACTATGAAGAACATTTGAGTAAATTTGAACAGATTATTTCCAGATATGATAAATTAACACCGCCAGAATTATTCAAAAGTTCTGTAGAATTATTTAAGATTTCATCTGAGACTCAACTAGAAAGTGATTTAGAATTCATTAAATGGATTACAACAGGTGATGAATCAGCAAAAATAAGATCAGATACTCAAATTCAAGAAGCTTACGAATATGAAAATTTAGGGTTAGCAGAATTTCAAACAGCTAAAAAAGGAATAAAAAATTTTGACGAATCAGAAAAATTTTCAGCACCGCAGAAAGGGATCAAACAAAAAGTAATTCAAATCTCAGAGAATATGAAAAATGAATGTGAGCTAGAATTTAAAAATGAATTAAGTGAATTTGATTCAAAAGAAATAGAAATCCAATGGTTTAATTGTTTTAATGAGGCTGAAAAATGGAAAAATGATCACCTTCCTTAGACAAAGAAATGATATAATTACAGCAAATTTGATTTTTGCAAGAGATCCAAAGTGGGAAAAAGTTCTTCACATAATGATGTTTTTTTAAGAGGAGTAGGTTTTGAGAATTTAATTTGAAATGCAATTGTTAACATATCCTGATCAGTATGAGAAATCTTAATAGAGTGAACTTTCCTACTAGTTTCAGACAGAAAATTTTTCCATTTTTGTAAATGCTCATTTACTCGAATTACTTGCTCTTCAACTTTAGTCAAAGTAGTGTCTAAATCAGTATCAAATAAACCAAATTTAACAAGTGGAACCATAATGACTCCACCTAAAATTTTATCATGATTTTTTAGCATAGATGAAATAATTTCTTCAGAATTTGATTTAGAAAAAATATCCCCATAATCAGGATCAAAGTATCCTGCAACCAGTTTTTTGGAATCATATATTCTAAAAAAACCCTCATCAGATTCTAATTTCCACAACATCTAGAAAATAATTTATTAGCAAATAAACGATTAATCAAAGACAATTAAATAAACTAGGAAATCAAGAAAAAACAATGGCAATTTCCAAAGAGAATAAGGATTTCATAGATAGTTTAATTGATTATTACATTAGTGAATCAGAGTCATACAAACAAATTGCGGAAAATTTTGTGCCAGAGGTAGAATCAATTCCAGATACAGCATTTGGCATCATTACAGGTTGTGTATATTCCGGATTTTTGCAGGCATATCAAAATCAACAGCAAACACCGAGTTTGGAAGATATGCGAGAATTTAACCAGATAATAAAACAGCGTGCCCCGCTAATCAAAAAATCCATACTTGACCCCCATAGGCTAGAAATCAGCAAAAAAGAATCAGAAAACAAGTCCGAAGGCACTTCTTTAAAGAATAATGTTTAGTTTAAAAAATACCAAGTGTGACATCTTTCCAACTTAATTGGAGTGACTGTATCGTTACAGATATGTAAATACGAATAGAACATATGCAATAATCAAAGATAGTAGTTTTTCATGAATGTACTTGCATAGAAATTATCGAAAAAATAATTTTTTAAAAAAAATTAAAATCAGCATAGTTTAATTCCAACTAAAACAAATAAACGCTATGAAAGTAGACGGCAGTAAAATCATCTTTGTATTAGGAGTGACTGCAGCAATAGCAACTGCTGTAATATCGCTATATTTTTCAATTCGTTAAAGATAAATCATCATAAAAATGCATCAACGTAATGCCAGATGTAAACGAATTTAGAATTACACAGATAGTAGATAATGGTCAAATAGTACAATTAACGTTAATTGAAAATATTTCGACTGAGCCAATTTCTCAAAAACAGATGATTATTGAAAATGTTTCAAAAAAACTTGATGCAGAAACTAAAGAACAAGTAATGCCACTATTAGAAGCAATTTTGCAAGCACAACCAACTGTTAACATCAAATCATATCAACAAACACAAATCACAATTGCAATGCCAAAATCAAGATATGATAACATGGGAAGACCCCAAGTTGGAAATATAATTGAAGTAGATTTAAAAAAAATCTAAAGGTTTAATTTTATCTCATCAAGTGTATGCAAAGGTAAAGAGCAAGTAAAATTCTTACAGATAAAAACAGACGTGTTATCTTCAAAAAGTTTTCCAGCAAAGAAAGGATATTTTGAAAGACTCTCCAACTGAGAGGAGTCCTGAATTGTGATCATTATAGAGTTGGGTAAATAATCTAAAAGAAGGGATTTACATATTTCAGAGTTTTCGGTATTGACAATAGTAATTTCTATAGGTTTTTGAATATACATAGAAATGGTATTTAGTAAATAGCCAAATCCAAAAGGATTTTCAGCAGCCATTTGTGCCTGAGATTCCATTATTTTTATGGTAATTTCGAGAAAAGTTTGTTCTTGTGACAGATGATACAATCTAAGCATCAGAAAGGCTGAAACAGAATTTCCAGAAGGTAGAGATAAATCATAGTT
>JAOUAY010000010.1 GCA_029860565.1 Candidatus Nitrosopumilus sp. | reverse complement strand
GTTTTAAGTTACTATCGAACTAGTTTTGTCCGACAGCTTCTTTGCAAACGCTTGTTGTGCATTTACAGTCTGCACTACAGATACAATGACCTTGCATTGCACAATCGCATTCATAATCTGGATCGCCGCTAGCGGCTTCGCATCCACATGCTTGATCTACCATGATAAATCAGTGATTGTACTTATTTTAAAAGGTTAGTACATGTATACAGAACATTACGCACTTGAAATAATCTCTAGTATATCATTACAGGATTTTTGAATAAGATCTGATTGTTGCTGAAGAAGATTTGTGTCAGCCTCAACATCAAAAGCAACCTTTAGAATATGAATAAGATCCTGTTCACGATTTAAGGTATCCTTAATTTTGATAAAATTTCCTTTATTCATATAGCCCAAATAGAAATAACAATCTGAAAGCATTGAATTTTTTATAAAGAAATTATATTTTTGTTGAATTATTTTAGAATGGTTATTTTTTTCAATCAAATCAGAAAAACCAATTGTTGATTTTAGCATTCGCTCAAGTAATGTTGGAGTAGCTCGTTCAATTCCAACTGTTTGAGTAACAATAGAAATATGCTCATTGATTGGACTTTTCTCTAATTTTCGAAATGAATCGAGCATATGAGAAGGACTTGATCGTTGATGATTTATTGAAGATATAGCATCAGCTAAATAGTAAGTTGCACATTTTTGCCAACAGGGTGCAAATACATTAGAATTTTGAATTGATTCTTTAGTTTTTTGGCAACAAAACAAAGATTCTATCAAACAATTTTTTGCAAAATCAGAAAATAGAAAAGCGTGTTTTTCACGTATTTTAGAAAGAAGCATTTGTAAATCCCAAGATTCATCACGAATTATTTGTAATTTATCATATTGAAGAAGTTTATTCGATCTAGTTTCAGACAAGGATGCATGATGAATCATAACAAGTGCATTATCAAATTGAGCTATTTTTTCTTGTTCAGGTTTTTCATCAAAAATAATAACATCATAATCACAAGAATCAAAATTAAGATTGGAAATTCTACATCCACCCAATCCAATTGGAAAATCAGATAAGTCATAGTTTTCAATGAATTTTTTAATATCCATATTATTTGATAGTTATGATTTTTCTATAAAGGAATTAACTCACAAAGTTTCACAAATTCATGCAAAGTCAAAACATTTCCTTTAAATTGAGATTTGATTTGTTTTTTAACAAGCTCCTATAGTGTAGTCCGGTTAAGCATTTTGGCTTCTCAAGCCAAAGACTCGGGTTCAAATCCCGATGGGAGCATCCTAACACTTGCGCCCATGCCCTGTCAAAATCAGGGGCACTTAAATCAAAATCGCGGTTGTGAGGTTAGATTATGACCTCATCAGATTCAATTCCAGATGAAGAAGGAATACACAACTATTCAAGGCAAGTAGTATGCTGCAAAAAACGACTCCAAAAAATAGAGCAGGGAGATGTGGGAATCAGTTTTCTTGAAAAACTGCACCTTCACGGACTGGAGGATGGACGAATCATAGTATATGGTGCACGTCTATCCCTCATACTAAAGCTGTTTAACAGCAAGGGAATCAAAATTGCAGATGCAAGCAAGACAGATTGTGAAAAGATTCTTTTTGCAATACTGAACATAAAGACAAACAAAGGAAGACAGTACAGCGGGGAGAGCAAGTGTGCATATGCGCTTGCCTTACTACGACTGGTCCACCATGCAAAGACTGGAGAGATTGGAAACAGAGAGGAAGGATACGTAAAAGAGGTCTCATGGATCAAGCCTAGCAGATTCAGAAACAGAGACGATGAAATTGAGATACTTCCAGAAGATCTTCTCACTCCAAAGGAGCTTTATGGCATCATATCTAAGACAAGAAACGAGAAAGAAAGAGCAATGCTTTGGGTGATGTTTGAAGGTGCATTCAGGCCAGGAGAACTGTTAAACCTTCGTGTGGGCGGAATAGAGTTCAAAGACAACTACATTCTTGTCAGCACAGTTGGAAAGACTGGAAAAAAGCGAGTTCCGCTTGTCTACTCCTTCAAGCCCTTACTTGAATGGCTTGCAAAGCACCCTCAAAGAGATGAGCCAAAGGCGTATCTGTGGTACTCTCACACATCAAACCAAAAAAGAGCATCATATCGATACCTCAGAAAGATACTAAAACGCTGTGCAAAAGATGCTAAAATTAAAAAAAGAGTGTGGAACTATCTGATTCGACACACTCAGCTTACAATGCTTGCAAAAAAACTCTCAGACCAGACCCTTTGTGTATTTGGCAATTGGTCCAAAGGCTCAAGGATGCCTGCAAGGTATGTTCATTTATCTGGCAAGGACGTTGAGGATGCACTACTAGAACTGCATGGAATAAAATCTAGAGATGAAAATGAGACAACCGTAAAACTCAAGACATGCCCCAGATGTGCAGAACAGAATACTCCTGACTCCCATAGGTGCTCCAGCTGCGGATTCATACTAGATGAGAAACTTTTGGCAAAAACAACAGAATCAGATCACACTGTACTGCAAGACATGCTAAAGAGATTGGAGAAATTAGAAAAAACCGGAGAAAGCATAGAGACTAGTTTTGATGACATCTTAAGACAAAAACCCGTTGTTTTGTCAACACACGATGTTGACAGATAACTTTTTTTCTTTTTTTATTTATTTATGAATTTTTATCTCATACGTTATTTGCTTTAGTAATTTTCTGTACTCCTCATAGTCCTCTTTTAGCTGCAATAATTGGGATTTTGATACCAGGATGTATTCTTCTTGCATGATAATATAAAATCAATAATTTACTTAAAACTAAATTTGACTCTGATCGAACTAATTTTTCATAAAACAATTTTAATCTAATTTTGGACAATTGAAATCCATGATAGGGTTATGTCACAAATGTCATTCATCAGGAGTTTCGATTGTATTAGATGAGGAGGCCTTTGAAGCAGTATGTGACAAATGCAGGGCCTAGAATAACAGGTTCATTGCCAAATGAGACAATTCTTTTAGATTCTTTTTACCTGTTGCAATATCATTAATTTTTGCCTTGTTTGTGTACCTTTGGGCTTTGTTCTCAAAACATTACCACAGCAAGGACAGTGTTTGCCGTCCCAGTTTATGAAAATAGCACAAGTTGAGCACCTTTTTTGACCGTTTTCATACCTGCCATTAGATCCAAAGGGCTTTTTTGCCTTGTATCTAGGGCATAATCCCTTACAAACCATTTCAAAAATAGTGCATATCAAACACAATTAAATGATTCAGAAACATAAATTAAAAAAATTACACTTTTTCAATTACCAACTTGTGATTTCTGATTGAAATCTGCAACTCATCACCTTTTGCCCATTGCAGTTCATCTAAAAACTCTGAAGGTATGTTCACTCGATTTTTGTAATATGTGACTCCCTCTATGGTTCTATTTATCGTACTCTGGAGTTTTGTTTTTCTCTTTTGAATCAATTGTTATTGGTATTTGTCAACACCATATAAACTAGGCCCCTAATGGTTATATACCATAGGCCCCTAGCATATACATGAAACAGGGAATAAAAAATCTAAAGTCTTTTTATGCAAATGGAGGTTATTCTAATTGATGCTTTTACCAAAGAATCAGAAATACCGTGAAGGAGTTCAGATTCCGTTTCTGGAAAAAATGCTAAAAGAGAATCAAAAAGCATTGGAACAACTAGAAAATAGTTTTGATGAAACTACAGGAAAGCAACAAGAAAGATTACAAGCAGTAGAAAAAATATCAAAAGTAAAATCAAACATCGTAGAAATTACAAAGGCAATTGAATATTCCAAGAAAATGGAATTTTTCAGACATCCAAACATCCCTCAGAGTATTCCAGATGAGTACATTTGGAATGATTGTTGGTATAACGAGAAAAGAAACGCATGGGTTACTTTGAATCAATACTTTTTTGAGGCAACAAATGCTAGAACTAGAGATATTCAGGTAAAATATGAAACAGAAAATATCACAAATGTCGGGATTATTGCTGAGGAAGAAAAAATTGAATTTAGGTACGGACTTCTATCAATATTGTCTAAAGATAGTGAAAATAGACCTATCTGGTATGCTTACCCAACATTATATGATGTAATGCTAACTAAAGAAATTGTTAAAGGAACATTTTATCCTGAAACACAAGAAAAAGCATATCTCTATACAGCAGGGGACGATACATGGATTAGCGTATTGGGCAAATACCTGACTGAACAAGAATATCTATTTGCTTGTGAGTTTATGCCAGGTATAGTAAAGATGCCATTGAATGTATTGAGAGCCAATGTCGGAAGATCTTATGACCCCAAAGAATACAAAAAGACAATGAAACAATGGGGAAAAGAAAAGAAAAAATTGAAAAAACAATAAAAGAACAAATAAATAATTTTCCATCTATGATTCTCTAATTTAGAAATTATAATTTTTATAGGTAAAATTTTAGAATGTATGCTGTTGATTGAATCGAGTAGATTTAGATGCATCAACAATTTTCTCAGCACTGAATGGGTGTTTCTCTAATTGTTCCACTAGTCTTTGATCTATCTGGTTTTGTATTTCTGGTTTTAGGGATTCAAAGTGTGGAACATTATTTCTTTGGACATGCAAGTACTCTTGCTGTCCCTCCAAAGTGCCAAATCTATTGTGAACTCTGTCAAGATTCTCCATGCTGTTAATTGTATCTCCTGGATTTGTCATCAACCTAGCTGATTCTCCAGTCTCAGGCATTACGGCTTGCGTTGTCTCCACATTTACTTGCGGTGGTTCCATCGTGATCATGGATTTTGAAATGTCATTGAATGAATGATTTGCGCTGCTTATTTGCCCTGCTTCAAATGCCTTGTTCATTCCGGCATTTTGGATGTCATGAATCATTGGATTTACTGCCTGGTCTACATGCATTGCATGACCTGCAGCTTTCAGACTTCCTGCTGCAAGACCGGTACCTCCACCGTAAATAGCTCCCTTCATTCCGGTCTTGAATTTCTCTCCAAATGACATTGGCGTATGCTCAATTACTCCAGTTGTTTTCGTTAACGCATCATTTCCAAAAGCCATCGGCATGTTTCCACTTGACATACGACCCATTGAAGGAGATACAGAACCCATTCCTGCCATTCCCAGTTCCTGCGAAGAGACTGGTGGCTTCATTCCAGAGTTTCCACCTCCTCCAAGCCTTCCAAGACCCGCTGTTGCTCCACTCATTCCAGCCATTGTAGCAGCACTATCTGCGGTACTGCCCAAAGACTTTGCAACGCCCCCAAGTGCACCCTGTCCTACCATTCCTCCAACCATGCTACCTGCCATGATTGCAGTGGACATCATCTGTCCGACCTGAGTTACAATGTTGCCAAGCATTGGTGCAAGCATTACAGGAAAGAACACTGCAAGAAAACCTACTGCAAGTGATGCAAACCAGTCCTGCATGGCAGGAAGTGTTGTAGAATCAAGGTATGCCAAACCAGTAGTCAACACAAGGGCTGAAAAGACAGGTGCGATACTCAGTCCTATCAAGTTCTTAAACAGCATGTCCTTAACTGACCTGAACATTGGAATCAGACTCAGTGTAAGCAATAATGGAATTGACATTGCAATGATTATTGTCAGTAAAATTCGTACGGTAGAAATGATAAACATCATTGCAGTCATAAACATTACTGCAAATCCCTTAAACAGTGCCAGAAAAACATCCTTCATCATCCCCTGTGCAAACGTACCAGGATCTGTAAATGCAGAAGCCCATGCGTCAAGATCAAAGATGTCAACTGGAATTACACTTCCCATGGCTCGCCACAATTCCAGAGTTCTGTTTGACGGGTCATCTCCGGTTCCAAATGGTTCCAATAAAAACAATGAAAAATTCTCAATGATTATCGCGTAAATATCCCAGACAAAGGGAAATACCAAAAATACAATCAAAAACAAGACAATCTTTTTTATGATTCCAATTGCAGTGCCAGGATGAATCCATCTTACTATCTCAAAGACATAACCTAGTGCTGCAATCATCGCTACTGCAACTAGTATAATTACAGAAATGGACACCAACAACCAGTAAAGGTCAATTCTCTCATTTGGTGCAGGATTGCCATCCACATCAAGTATCAGGTTCCCTGTCACATCATCATAGTCAAAGAAAGTCGGCATGTCAGTAATCAGCTCAGGTACAAGTAATCCGCCAATCTCAACAAACCCTTGGGATATTCCAATCAGTGCCGCAAATATGATAAATGCAATTCCAATCATCAGCGGGATTGAAAAGACAAATCCATCATGTGATGAACGGAAATCAAACTTCACGAAAAATGATAAGTTATTTGTTTAAAAGGAAAGAAATTTGTGATGGAGGGTTCAAATTTGATTGGGAGCACGACATGTATACGCATATAGAAGTTGGCCGATTTTGTTCACCGAAATTACAGTTTAGTTTGATCCTTCGGAAACTTTCCTATTTTGTAATTTGATAAGCATTAGTCTAAATAATATTAAATGTAATTAGGAACTTGTAACATATTCTAATAATGTCTTCTCAAGGTCAAAGATGGAAACTATCCACTGAAGATTTCGAGGCTGCTAAAAAACTGATTCAATCATACAATGCAACTGAAGATGACACATCAAACGCTTCAGAAGTTTGGCGTTTACGTATAGGAAAATCTGTTTTCACACTGTATAGTTCTGGCACTCTATACAACAATCAGGCCACAAGTGAAGAAATTTTACAACTACGCGATGAATTATCAAACTTGTCCGGATCTGAATTTCAAGAAACGGGACAAGACATTTTGATAGGTTTGGATGAGACAGGCAAAGGTGAATTAGTTGGACATGAAGTATTATGCGGAGTCTGTTATCCTTCAGGTATCTCTAATGAAATAAAAGAAATCATTGGACTTGCAAATACAAAATCTCGCAGAACATTTGAGTACTGGGATGAGATTTTTACTAAAATTAATCCACTGATTGGAAGAGGCCTGGTATTTCAAACTCAAACTATTCCACCATGGCATATTGACAAGTATAACACAAACAAGATAATGGATGTAGTTTACAAACGAATTATTTCAGACTTGATTCACGGATTACCCCTTGACAAATTGAGTATTGTTCTTGATAACTATCAAATTGGCGACAATCTGCAAGGGTATTTCAACAGTTTGAAAAAGAAAAATGTTGAGATTTTAGTTTTAGAGAAAGCTGACGACAAATACATCGAGGCAAAACTTGCATCAATACTAGCAAAACGAGAAAGAGAGAGAATCATGAAGGGAATCAACAGTAGATTCAGAATTGATGGAATTTCTGTAGGTTCTGGAAATGCTTCAGATGATAGAACAAAAAAATGGCTTCAGGCTTGGAAGGAATCAAAAAATCCATGGCCTTGGTTTGTAAAGCAATCTTATTCCACAATAAGAAAAATTGATAGATTGGAAGGTCTCTCTCGCAAGATTGATCCACCAATAAGACATGAACTACTTTCAAGAGATACGCAGAATCAATTCCAGCAGGGTCTTCTATCAAGTGAGACACTTCGTATCTCATGTCCGTCATGCGGAAGTGAATTACAAGGAGTTTTGATTACTATTGATAGTTCTCGAGATTACAATGCAAGATGTCCTTCTTGTAAAAAAGTTGTGTCTGATTTGAGTATGACGCTACAATATTACAATGGAGTGATCATCCCAGACACTAGTGCTATTCTTGCAAGTATTTTATCAAAAGACCTAGGACAAGGAAGTGAACACTTTTTTGAGAATTTCAAGATATTGCTTCATTCCAAAGTTTATGATGAGTGTGACAACAAGGGAGGTAGGGCAGAACTTGGTAGAATTGGAGATTTTTCTGCCACAGGCAGAATCAAAATGGAAAAAGTCGATGATGTTGATACATACGACACTGTAGACAAACAAGTAATACTTTCAGCCAAAAAACATAATGCGATTATACTAACTGCAGATATGGGGCAGTATGCTTTAGGTATTGGAAACAATATTTTTGGTATTTCATTAAAATTTAATCAATAACAACCAAATGCACATACATAGAAATTGGACATTTTTCATAGAAATCAGAAAAAGACATGAAAGCATCAAATGCAAAATATCAAGACTTGAAAAATGAAGTCAATGATCTAATGTAATATTTAAGAGCAAACAGTATTAGATCCCGAATAAAATTCAAGTATGGATGTTAGAATGATCGATTTAGTTAAAAAACACTAGCATGATCTAAGTTACGTGTCAAAAACAAAAAAATCTTCAAAAGAATCGGGTTTAAACGTTATCGATACATCAAAAACAAAAAGAAAAACTGTAAAGAAAACTAGAAAAAAATCAAAACTTGCTCCTATTACCTCAAAAACAAAAATTCGAGTTAAACAATACGTACATGAAAAAGAAAAAAGAGCCAATAATCCTCCAGTTGGTCTAGTGACTCCTGATTCGGATGTAGATTTACCTGCAAAACATTATTCATTCGATCCACACATAGATCCAGAACTGCAATGGTCTGGCAAAATAGAAAATTCTGATTTTGAAATAGATACTGTGTCTCTCCATAGACATGAAAGAATTGATCCTAGTACAATCATTAGTAAAATTCTAAAAAAACAAGATTACGAACAACAAACTTTGTTCCCATTTTTTGAAAAACCAGAAAATATTCTTCCATTAAGAGACGCAATTGAATTTTATAAACATGATCAAAATTGGTCAAACAGACTCATTGCAGGAGATTCTCTTCTTATCATGAATTCTCTATTGGAAAAAGAAGGATTGGGAGGAAAAATGCAGATGATATACATTGATCCACCTTATGGCATAAAATATGGTTCTAATTTTCAACCATTTGTAAACAAGAAAGATGTTAAGGATGGTAAAGATGAAGATCTAACCCAAGAACCTGAAATGATCAAAGCATTCAGAGATACATGGGAATTGGGAATACATTCCTATCTTACCTATTTACAAAACAGGCTTTTACTTTGTAAGGAACTTTTAACATATTCTGGTTCGGTATTTGTTCAAATTAATGATGAAAATTTACATCATGTTAAAGAAATTATGGACGAAATATTTGGAAGTGAGAATTTCATCTCAATAATTAGTTTTAGAAAAACAGCTGGCTTTTCTTCAACATTGATTCCATCTCTCAATGATTTTATTGTCTGGTATGCTAAAGACAAATCTAAAATAAAATATCATCAAATGTTTCTTCCTAAAATTGAAGGAATTGACAAGGGAAAACAATACAAATTTGTTGAGTTGTCAGATGGAGTAAGAAGAAAATTAACGAAAGAAGAAATTGAAAAAACGGATTTGCTTCCTAAAGGTTCCAAACTGTATCGTTTGGATTCTCTTACCTCACAAGGATTTAGTGCAAACACTTCAATTCCTTTTGAATTTATGGGGAAAAAATACATGCCTCCTTCTAATCGACATTGGACATGTTCTATAGAAGGACTAAAGAATTTAGTGAAATTAAACCGCATTGAAATAACTGCTAATTCGCTTGGATATGTTAGATATTTAGACGATTATCCTGTTTTAGAAATTTCAAATTTGTGGAATGACACTGGGACAGGTAGTTTTACCGAACCGAAAGTCTATGTTGTTCAAACTGGAAATAAAGTGATTGAACGGTGCATTCTGATGACATCTGATCCAGGTGATCTTGTTTTTGATCCAACATGTGGTTCTGGAACTACTGCATATATTGCTGAAAAATGGGGTAGAAGATGGATTACATGTGATACTTCACGAGTTGCAATTACTTTAACCAAAATTCGTTTAATGAAAGCAAATTATGATTTCTATGCATTATTCAATAAAGAAGAAGGAATTCAAAGTGGATTTCATTACAAAACTGTTCCACATGTCACCATTGGTTCAATTGCTAACAATGAACCTTCTAATTATGAAACTCTTTATGATCAACCACAAATTGTCAAAAATACAACAAGAATTACAGGTCCATTCACGGTAGAAGCTGTTCCATCGCCTACAGTGAAATCACTTGATACACTATTTGAAAAAAATTCAGAAATTGATTCATCTATCGCTCGTACTAGTGAAAACAAGAGACAACAAGATTGGAGAGATGAGCTACTGAATACTGGGGTCAGAGGAAAAGGTGGACAAAAAATAGAATTTATCAGAGTGGAACCACATCCAGCTTCTCAATGGATTCATGCTATTGCAGAAACAAAAGAATCAGAATCTAAAAAAGTTGCAGTTTCTTTTGGACCGGAATATTCTCCATTAGAACAAAGACAAGTAACATTAGCTATTACTGAAGCCCAAAAATTAATTCCAAAACCAGAGTTAATTATATTTGCATCATTACAGTTTGATCCAGAAGCTGCAAAGGATATTGATGAGTTACAATGGCCTGGCGTACAAGTATTAAAGGTACATGTAAATGCTGATCTGCTTACTTCCGATCTTAAGAAAAAGAAAGCAAGTAATGAATCATTTTGGTTAATGGGTCAACCCGATGTTGATTTGAAAAAACAAAACGATGGAAAACATGTCATTGAAGTCAAAGGATTTGATTACTATAATACAAAAACTGGTGAAATAGAATCGGGAGATTCTTCCAAGATAGCAATGTGGATGCTTGATACTGACTATGATGAAAGAAGTCTTTATCCACAACAAGTTTTCTTCCCAAAGTCAAATGTATCAGAGTGGTGGTTAAAACTTGCAAAATCACTGAAATCTGAAGTTGATGAACAGTTGATTGAACATTACAGTGGAACAAAATCATTACCATTTTTGGCGGGACCAAACAAACAGGTTGCTGTAAAGATAATTGACGATCGTGGAATTGAATCTCTAAGAATAATTAAGATTGAATAATGTCTACCATTCCAACTCTTATCATCAATAAGCCTTACCAGGTTCCTACACATTATTGGCAATATGATAGAGAAAAAAGAATATTTGATAAACTTGAAGGTCGAAGACCAGCAGGATTTCTAATTGCAACAGAAGGTTCAAAAACATATGATGATCCAGGAATTTTTTGCGAGATTCCGCTTGTTAACAAAATTAGAAAAAGAGTAGATTTATGGAGAGCGAGAAACTATCCGGGCATCACAGGAATTACGAGAAAATTACTTGATCATTGGCACAACAATGAAATTCGTGAAAATAAAAAATTCTTCTTCTGTCAGATGGAATCTATTGAAACTATAATTTGGCTTACTGAATCTCCAGATAGTGAAAGACAAGGTATTGACATTCCAAGTGATGGTGGAGATTTTTTAAGAAAATGTTGTAAAATGGCAACGGGTTCTGGAAAAACAACTGTTATTGGTATGCTAATTGGATGGCAAGTACTTAACAAAATTACATATCCTAAAGACAATAGATTTACTAAAAACATCTTAATAATTTCACCTGGATTAACAGTAAAAAGAAGATTAGAGGTCTTACGTCCAAGTGATAAAAATAGTGTATATGATGAATTCAATATCATTCCTAGTTCATTTTATGACAAATTGAGACAAGTTAATCTTCAAATTCATAATTGGCATGCCCTTATGCCACTTCAAGGAAAAAAGAAGAGTGTTATAAAAAAAGGAACCGAAAGCAACATTGCTTTTTCACGTAGAATTCTTGGAGATATGTCAAAATCAAAAAATATTCTTGTCATCAATGATGAAGGTCATCATGCATGGAGGAAAATTGATGATCAAACAAAAATTGATAAAGAAGAATTAGAAACTGCCACTAGATGGATTGAAGGATTAGATCGTATACACGTTACAAATAATATAATTACCTGCTATGATTTTTCAGCTACTCCTTTTATTCCGGGAGAAAATGTTACCGAAAAAAATCTTTTTGGATGGATAGTATCTGATTTTTCTCTAAATGATGCCATAGAATCAGGTCTTGTGAAAACACCTACCATAGCAGTACGAGATGATGGAAAATTAAGTGCAGATTACAAATCACGTTTTTATCATATTTACAAAGATCCTGATGTAAAAGCAAATCTCAATAAAAAAGCAAAACCTGAAGTTCCTTTACCGGATCTCGTGAAAAATGCCTACATTGTTCTAGCACAAGATTGGGTTGTAACCAAAAAGGCTTGGGAAGAAAACAATTCACCAACTCCACCTGTAATGATTAGTGTTTGTAATAGAACTGAAACTGCAGCAAGAGTTGAATATTCACTAGTTAACAACAAACTTGACTTTGATGAACCAATAAGTCCTGAAAAACTGATAAGGATAGATTCAAAGATTTTGAATGAAGCTGAGAGTAGACTCGATGTTAACGATGATACCTCACAAAATAATTCATTGTCAGATAAATCCGAACATCTAAGAGAAACTGTAAACACAATTGGAAAAATTGGTAAATCTGGAGAACAAATTCAAAAAATTGTTGCAGTACAAATGTTATCAGAAGGTTGGGATGCTAAAACAGTTACACATATCATGGGATTAAGGGCATTTACTAGTCAGCTTTTATGTGAACAAGTAGTTGGAAGAGGATTAAGAAGAACTTCATATGAAATTAATTCTGATGGGTTATTTGATCCTGAATATGTTAAAATATTTGGAGTCCCTTTCACCTTTCTTCCATTTGAGAGAAGCGCTTCTAGTCCTGCACCATCACCAGCTCCCACAACACTAATTCAACCAGTTAGTGAGAAAAAAGAATATGAGATCGCTTGGCCAAATATTCTCAGAATTAACACAACGTTGAGACCTACATTAAATCTTGATTTGGATAAAGTAAAAATTCTGAATTTAGATCCTGAAGAAACTACTACTGTAGTTGATATGGCAGAAGTAATCGATGGGAAGCCAAATTTTGCAACGATGACAGATATTGATTTAGAAAAACTAAATAAAAAAATAAGAATGCAACACATTGTATTTCAAGTTGCAAAAGAAGTTTTTGAAACTACAAAACTTGACTGGAAAGGAAACAAAGAATATTTGCTTATACAGATAGTAAAAATTGTTCAAGAATTTCTCAAATCTGATAAAATCAACATATTGAATGTACATCAAAACGAAGAACTTAGACGAAAACTTGTAATGACATTTAACATGAGTAAAATTATTCAGCACATATTTGAGGCAATCAAGTTTGAGAATATAAAATCTAGAACTCTTGAATTTGATCCTGATAAACCAATTAAATCCACAGAAGATATGAGGCCCTGGCATACCAAGAAACCAAATGATTATTCCAAAAAATCACACATAAACTATGCAGTTCATGATAGTAGATGGGAAGCATATGCTGTTTTTGAACTAGAAAGAAATTCTAGTGTTGTATCATGGGTAAAAAATGATCATGTAGGGTTTGGTATTGATTATATCTATAATGGAATATTACATACATACTATCCTGATTTTCTAATTTGTCTAAAAAATGGAATTACACTTGTTTTAGAAATAAAAGGGATAGATAGTGATCAAAATCGAACAAAACGAAGTTTTCTTAAAGAATGGGTAGATGCAGTTACTGAAAATGTTAGATTTGGTGTTTGGATTAGTGACGTTGCTTTTGCTCAATCTGAAGTAAAAGGAATTATCAAGCAACATTCTGAATTAGAACAAGCAAAAGACGTTACCACAAAATGTCCTAAATGTGACAAAATAGCAACAACTAGGGAGGGTGTTGAAAAACTATTTGGATTCAGAAATATAAATGGATTTATTCGACCACAATCTTGGTGCAGACATTGTAGAAAAAATTAGCAATTATGTGTTAAAAGGAATTTCCGTAACTTTTAAAAAATTTCTATAAACAAAAAAAATATGAAAATAAAAAAAGGTAATCTAACTAGTGTTATTAGAAATCAATTCAAAAACAATCAAACTATTACCTTACAAATGCTATATCATACTGTTTCGCAAAATCCTGATCTAAAATGGGATAAAGAAACACTACAGCATAGAGTTCGTAGCGTAATTGATAGATTATTGAGAACTGACGAAATTGTTCGTGTCAAACCTTCAACATACAGATTAGTTAAGTAGAAAATTACTTAATTTTGTGCCAAAAATTAAGTTTTAACTATTAATTGTAGGAAACTAGTTTAGGAAGTAAACAACGCAATTAAATTTTTAATTTAATATCATAATAACTAGATTCAGGAGTAAAACCAGAAACCATCAGGAGTGATTTTAAAAATCTCAGGAACAATCATCGTATTTTTCAGGTACTTATCAGGTAGACTTCAGGAGAGAGACAAAAGTGCAGAAGTCTAGCTGCAGGAAGAATTCATCTTTTCTAGGACCTTTCTATAGATTCTGGGTTTTCTTCCCGACATTATGTTTTTTTTCAGGTACCAAAGTGTTGACTTGTTGATTCCCAATTCTTTTCTTTCCTCAGGAGTCACATTCAAAATCGTTTCTTTCAATTTTCATTCTAGGAATATTGAATTAAAATCATCACTTTCTGTTTGAACATAAATTTTTCAAGTTATTCCAACGGCCTTGTATCAAACATCTCTCTTTCCTGTAAAGTTGGCATGAACTTTGCATGAATCCTATGATTCTTTGTAAGAAATAACGCATGTCCTGCATTAAATGCCCTGATTTTGTTTGTCTCAGAATCCGACAATCGCAAAACAGTTCTTGCAGTCTCTGCTGCCTGCTCTTCCAGACCAAGAATGATTTTGGTCTCCATGTTGTCGATTATTTTTCCAATTCCTGAATCGTCCTCCTTTGAGATATCCTCCAATCTTTGTGAGATGAATACAAACGTGATGTTTAGTTTTCTTCCCATGCGAACGATCATGTTGACATACTTTGCGGCATTATTCATTCGCAACAGCATCCAGGCCTCATCTATCAGAACGATCTTTCTTGTTCTTGCAGGCAAGTCATTGCAGATTTTAAATATCTTGTTTAGCAACAACAGCAAAATCATCTGCTCAGTCTCAGATCCAGTTGCACCCTCCATTGACATTATCACCTTTCTCTGAGAGTTGAGTTTTGGTTCACCCAGAATGATTCTGGAGAGCGGACCCTTCTTCAGATTGATAAGGCTGTCCTTGTATTTTTTTGGAATCATCTCAAAGAACTCCTCAAAGGTTTTGGCCTTTCCACAATATGTCTGGAATTGCCTCTTTACATCAGCAGGTGCGTTTGTGATTTCAGCTAGAATGTCTGCTGCATCCAATGGTTCCAGCAATACAAACGGATCCAAACCCAGCTGCTCTTTTTCATCCTTGAGATACAAGATATCCATTCCAAAAAAGTCAGCAATCTTGGAGTATTCTCCCATCGGATCTATCACGTAAACATAAGACTCTGGAAACTTTTTCAGCAAACGGTTCAGCAAAATCTTGACGGTAAATGACTTTCCTGAACCGGACTTGCCAATAATTGCAATGTTGTAGTTGGTGCGCTTGCCAATGTCAAATATTATGGGACCTTTTGAGTCCATGTTAATCCCCAACGGGATGCCATCAGGAATCTCAAGCATGTCAGCTGATGCAAACGAGTACAGAATTGCACAAGACCCCCTGTCAAAGGTAATCTTTTTTCCAAACCCTTCGTACAGCATGCTTGCCTGTTTTGCAGAAACTGCGCTAAAATGCCCGCCATATCTCTTGAGGTGTTTCTTGAATGTCTTGCAGTTTTCCTTGAGGGATTTTCTGTCTCGTCCCACTACAGTGCAGTTTACAACAACCTCATAGAGTCGGGTTGTGTCTTTTCTCAAAGAATTTTCAGCATCATCTGCCCTCTTGAATAATTCTGATGTTACCCTGTTTGATTTTGCGTCATCGTAAATGATATTTTTGAATCTGACCATTCGGGTTATTGCCTCGTCTTTGTCAAGGGGGTTGTACCACATTTGTATCTGGGAGCAGATATCAAAGATTCGGGTAATCCATGCATAAGGTAAAGTTGCAGGGATTTCATCAAGTGTAAAAGTCTTTGAGAATATTTTCTCTCCAGTGTTGGTCTCATCATAATCATCATTGTTGTTGTTTGTATCATCTGGAATCACCTCAACAAGTTCCATCATGGAGAAATGCTCTTTTTTTATCTGAAAATTAGGAGGAACAACCCCTGAAATGTACTCTAGCCTGTTTTGCTCCAGGGTATCAGCAATTGGGGTATGTGATTCAAGATGCACCTGCATTACAGGCATGTTTTGAATCTGTCCTTCGACTGTAATTGGCACCATCCTCCTTGACATTGTGATTTTTATTCTATCATCAATAACATTGAGAATGTCAAAGAATTGGCCTAGTCTTTGGATTTGGGCCTCTTCTGACAGGTTGATAAAGTTTGTAGGAATTATACTGTAACTGAATGCAAACTTGTGTGGAGATGATTTTTTCTTTGATGTTGATGTCTGCGGTTTATTTAGATTGTTTTTTCTAGAATTTTTCTTAAGGGATTGTTTATTTCCAAATGGGTTTAATTTCACGATTCATGATGAATCATTTGTATAAAAGGTAATTATTAGTTGGATTTGTTTTTAGAAAAAAATATCTCTTCTATGTAATGGTATTATGATCATTCATGTCAGCAGAATTACTACATCTTGTTGTAGTACTTGCATCATAGTGTTGGAGTGTTTGTAACATGGCAGCATTATGAAAAGAAAACCAAGAAAATAATCCCAAATTCAGATCACACTGATGGTGAAATCACTAATGTTTTTGATTCTCCAAAACTTCTTTGATGTTTTTTCTGTTATTGTACCATGCAACCAAATGAAAGACACCTACAATCCCTGCAAAGATTGCACTTGATTGATAGTCAAAAAATAATTTCACTCCAAAATCCCTTGGAAACATCAGAGACGGCAGAACAAAAACGAATACTGACTCTATCAGTAGCTGAATCATTACTGCAACTGACGTTCTGTACTTTGCGTACAGTGTTCTAAATATTGGATTTGCCTCATGGTGCAAAATCAACTGTTTGAGTGACAGTGTAATTTTCATGTCAAGGGACATCATGACAATCCAGAAACCATACAACGGCATCACAATTCTCCAGAAATGCAGTTCAGGCCTGTCAAAAAATAATAAATAAAAAAAGAGAGGGGAAAACAAAAACGAATAAAATAAGACTGGAAGAATTCTCTGATGTTTTTTCTTCTTGCAGTCTGTTTTGTTGTTCATTTCGTTGTTTTCTCATTATTCTGCTGCTGTACTTTTTATTCCTGCAGAGCCTAGTGGCAATACAGAAGGTAAAACCTTGTAGGTGACTCCCTTGTAGGCGCCAATTCCTATGAATGCAAGTGCGATTCCCACAAGCAAGAAGCTATAGCCGTCTCCAATTATGGTCTTTACTGCATCAGTAAGGAAGACAGAAGCATCACCACAATGGTTTGCAGTGATATCTCCAAGGATGGTTGCGTCCTCAATACATAGTTCCTGTACGTTCACACCAAGTACATCAGGTACAATAGTTGCAACGATGATTACTGCTACCAGGGCCACTACCAGCTTTATGAAAAAGCCTCCAATGGATTCGCCTTCCTTCAGCTCACCGTCCTTTTTTCTAATCATTGAATAGTTATTCTGATTTGTTTAAAAGGAGAAAAGATAATGTTTAGTCATTAGACTGTCACCATTGGATCATCACTGCCATCTACAGTTGCAGTGATTTGATAAACTGCATCAGGGCTTTTCTCCAAGACAAGTGAAATAACATTATTGGATTTTATTGCGTATCGGGATTGCTCTAGTTTTTTTCCGTCAAGCGTTATCATGACATGTTCTGTAAGATTTTCTTTGCATGATTCAGCAAAAGATTGTTTTTTTGAGATACTTGCAATTATCTTTTTTATTGGATTGCTGCCATCATCATCATTTTGATTTTGTTTTGTTTTTTTGTAAAGTGAAACATTGAGAATGTTCTGATCAGTGAGTTCTATTTCACCTGAGAATCCGTTGTCCTCTGAAGGATTCTGTATATCCTTTTCTTGCAGCATGCCATTTTCATACTGTTCTTTTTGGAGGATGTCTTTTTTCTTGAATAATAATAATGACTGTATATCTGAAAGAGTCTTGTTTACTAGTCCATTATTATTTTTTTGTAATTCTTCTTCTTGTTTTGAATTTTGTATCGCATTATTACCTGCCTGTCGTTTTTTCTTTTTCTTTTCCATGTATTCGTGCTTGACATCAAGTGAGGTTCCCCTTGTCAAAAGTATCAGGTGACTCTTTATCATCTGATCTGCAGCCATCACCCTGGATCCAACCAATCCAAGTCCCAAAAATACGGCAAATACAAATCCAGACATTATCAGATTGTCAGTGCCCATAAAGACTAGAAATGTCATCAATATTCCTGAGAACAGTATGGCAGTCTGTCTGATTGAAACCTTACCTATGGGAAGTGAAATTGACTTTTGGTTAAGTACAGAGTCATTTTCAAATGTTACCAAATCAATGTTTCTGGCGCTCATCTGAGATATGATATGTCATTTGTATAAAAGGGAGGATTGCTCAAAGCCTAGTTATTGCCATCAGTCAGAGTCGTGATGTCAATGTGCAGTTTATCATCAAATGCAACAATCTCTTTTACTGTGTGCTGTTGCTGTTTTTTCTTTAGTTTATTTTTGAGTCCAGTATCAAATCCAGATTCTTTGAATTTCTTAAAGATTACAAAAACTGTAATCATTACAACCAACAACACTACGAGTCCTGCAATCTTGGAATAGTCAACATTATCAAGTTGAGTAGGATTAGCATCGTCACCACCAGCTTGAACCCCATCGTCATCTACAACAATGTCATCTACAACAATGTCATCTACAACAATGTCATCTACAACAATGTCATCTACAACAATGTCATCTACAACAATGTCATCTACAACAATGTCATCTACAACAATGTCATCTA
>JAOUAY010000069.1 GCA_029860565.1 Candidatus Nitrosopumilus sp. | reverse complement strand
CAGAGTAACCGCCATCAAGCGTTACTGTATTGAATCCTTCTTTTGCTAATTCATCAGCTGCAATATTTCCCCTATAGCCAGTTCCACAATAGGTACAGATTTTCTTGTCTCTCATATCTTCAATTTGTTTTTTCTTTGCATTTCTAATAGATAGTCCCAAAGACATGTGAATAGAGTCTTCGATTGCCCCGTCCTCTAATTCGTCTGATTCTCTGACATCAATGATTACAAAATCATTTTTTTGTGACTTTAGATCACTTGCTGTAATTTTGTCTGCCATGAAAAATGTCAGAGAGAGTATAATTTATTTCTGTACTAGAATAATCTTGAGATTAATTTGTAAGTAATGTATGGTCCATACTAATCATCATACATTGAAAATGAATTTGCTCTTCTGAGACATATCCACATTCATGGCAATAGAGTTGGTTGGGTTTGTAGCAAACATTGCATTTTTTGTTTACTTCTAATTCAATTCCACATCGTCTGCATGACTCGTCTGTCATGTGCGTGTTTATACAAGATTGAATTTAAACCATATGAAAATTAGATTATCCTAATTAGCTGAATCTAATTAGTTGCAACTAATCATTGAGATTATCTACACTTTTGAACACAATGTATTCCATAGAGTCATTTATCTGCAGATGTATAGGAAACGAACATAATAAAGAAGATGAATAGTATTAGTTAAAAAAGAAATGAACGGTAGATGTTTTTTAGAATATAACAATACGCTTAAGTTCATAATTCTTGCAATAAAGTCATGAATGAAAAGGCATTTTACACTTGTAAAAATTGTGGAACAGAATTTCTATCAACTGAGGTTAGACTATATTGCAAAGTTTGTAAATCAAATTTAGACAAATCAGGAAATCTTCCTACGAGAAATATAGGTTAATTGTATTTTTTTTGTTGTTGTGATAATCATCTGATTTTTAAAAAATAATTTGCTGACACTTCATGTCATACAAAAACATTAACTGAGAATTCTAGCCGGTATCAAGATAGAAATAATATTTTTTACAAAGATCTAGTGATTTTTTACCAAATTTTGACTAGATCAAATTAATTTTTAATCAGATAATTCTAATTTGCTTTGATTGACTGAATAATTTCAATAAAAGGATCATGCTCCAAATGTCCCTCATCCAATGTAGAAATATCCCTGGATGTATAAACATCAAAAACTGTTTGTGAAAGTTGTATAAAATAGAAAATTAGGTTACATCTTGCTCTCACTTACAATTTTTATTTATCTAACTTTAGTAAAGGCATCACTAATTCTTTCAATGCTTAGAAATTCTACTGCATTTAGAATGAATGGAGGCATTACTGTGTGGTCGGGTTTACTATTGATTAGAACATCTAGCACGTATAACGAATATAATCCTGAATGATAAATCAAGATCAATGTCTGCATTCATGAAAGTGTCTATGGGTATAGTTGTAATTGCATTCATCATTGTGTTTGTTACGATCTAATCATCAAATTCTAAACTCTAGATTAACTGACACAAAAATTTGTCTTATTAGCGATCATTTTCAAGAAATTAAACAAATGTACATAATTTCTATAGCGTTCTTTTTATTTTATCCGAGGACAATCCTAATGTGGTAAGTATCAGGTGTGGGAATTACGGTTTTGATTGTGACTTTGTATCATTAGGGGAAATCGAAGGAGTAATTTTTGATTATTGGCAACACATGAATGATACACATGGGATTGATTACTCAAAAGAGACCATTGGTAAATTTGTCACAAAAAAACTCCCAAAACCAATTCAACAGAATTAATTATTGACAATTAGATTTTCAAGGGATAATCCATAATATGCATTATCTACAGGTTTTAACGTCTCCATTAATTCCATTTTTAATGCCTTGATTTGTTTTTCAGTTTTCATGTTCATACAGTAAATCTTCTTTGAGATAATCCTCTCTTTTCAATTCGCCTAAAGCAATAGCTCGTAGTTTATCCTTTTTTTCTTTAAACTATGATCTATTAGATTCTAAACTTATTTTTTCTAAATTATAATATTTTAAAATATTTGTTTCCATCCAATTCGTTCCTGATATCGGACAGAAAGTGTCCGATGAACTGTCTAATCCTACAAGATTTCAAATAGTATTATCTGTCATATATGGAAATAGTACTACTAAACCACTATGTAGTTACAATTCACTACAAGCAGCAAATCAACATAATTTACTGCCCACGCACTACAGTTTGTTATTTTGTCACTAAAATCAAAAATTAGGCACGACAAATAATACTGCAGAAATTTACTTCTTCAGAATGTCATAGAACAATTGCATGAAAATAATTACAATTCATCAAAAAATTATTATGCTATGCAATATTTTTTAGAAAAATGAACAAGGCTGCTGGCATTGTTATAGCATTGATTTTAGTTATTCTTGTAATAATTGGCGGTCTGTTGGCATATTCATACATGCAAATTAATGTCAGTCTAAATGATGTGGAATTTCACAGTATTGACTTGATATCATTTTCATTTACTGATTTGTTGAGTTTAGGATTTGATGCATTATCTGGAAATATACTTGAAGCGGCTTTTGATCTAATTGATGGAATCAATCTGAATTTGATATTTGGATTGACAAACAATGGATTCTTACCAGTTTACATTCCCGATATTGCATATGACTTATCCCTTAATGGAGTTCCAATGGGACAAGGATCTAGTGTGATTGATGCTACAGTTAATCCAGGCCAGACAAAACAGATCACTGCATTTCAGAACTTTAAAAAAAGTAGCCTGATTCCTGCAGCTAGTGCAATAATTGCAGATGGTGGAATGCTAGATCTTAAGGTAAGTGGCACTGCATACTTTAAACTGTTAAACCTAAGTATTCCTGTTCCATTTGAATCATCAAAACAAATTCCCATAATTGATGAGATAAAAAAGAAACTTAGTGGAATGGAAGAACAAAACTAAACTCAGGCAACTCGAATCACTTTGAGTGTTTAAGATTCTGCAGTGTATGAAGGAAACACCATGTCAATTAACGGAAAGTTGACTACATCTGGATGGACATGCATTAACAAATGCGGCAGTCTACATCAAAGCTAATTTTCATGATCAATGTGATGAAAAAATATCGTATAAGTTATACATTTAGGTCAATCAGAAAAAACTTGTAAAAATTAACAAATATTCATGATCATTACAATACTACTTTTATTTTACGATGAGGTGTATTTTACAGATAGTAATTAACTAGTAAAAATATCATCAGTAATGAAGTTGATGCTGGAGCCAGAACATAGAGTTATCAAGAGATATCTACTTGGCTTTGATTATTATCGATATTCACCTCAAAAAAATCTCAACAACGTGTTAGATTCATACAATTTACTAGAAATTGAATTAATAATTTACAGTAGATTATTCAAATAATATTTCTCAATTCGTTCATTCAGGGGTTTTACATAATCATCACATATTTTGATAAATTCTTGCCTAGTGTTTTTTTCACTACTAACTAAAATCACCACTTGGTTGATTTTCTCACCTGTCACTTCTTCAAACATTTGAGCATAGCAGGTAGTTTGTAGGTAATATTCATGCATGTAATCGTCTATCTGAGGTTTTCGTTTTGTTTTATAATCAATAATGGATAATTCCCCATTATACTCTGCAATTAAATCACTAGTTCCTGCAACCTTTAGTTTATCAGAATACATTCTTTGTTCTATGGAAGTAACATCAGAAATATTCTCAAGAAAGGGTTTTAAATTATTAAAATGTGCAATTGGCAACAAATCAAATTCATCCAAAGCTATATTGCCATTCAAATAATCTTCAATAATTTTGTGGGATTGAGTTCCAACATCTTGAGCTTGTTTCGTAATGTATTCATGTGCAGGTTCATTTTCCTTCCAATTTTTCAATCCATTTTTTTTATGTTCAGGGGCAGTATCTGAAAGAATTGTACTAATAGAAGGATATACTTTATCAAATTTGGTTTCATACCAATGACCATCTTCCCGGTCCAAAAGGACTGGTTCTCTAGCCTTTAGCATAGATGTAAAGTTAACCACTAAAAATTTCAGATGATAGTAGTTATTGAATGATTGGCAAGTATGAATAAAAGACAGATCATGTCATCATTTTTTTAAACTTTTCAAACTCTGATCTAGTTTTTATAAATTGATCTGTTACAATTCTTCTTAATGTAAAAATATTTTCTAGTTTATCATTAATTATGAAAATGGATTCATCGAAAATGACAGTATCAATAAACTCTTCATTTGGATATACAGTATATTCAAAGAATTCAGTGTCAGTTTGAATCTTTAATTTGAATCCCATTAGTAATCCCAAATTATCATGTTTGTTCAAAAATCCAATCAAACTAGCCTTGAGAGTGGGATCATTTATCAAAGATGCATATCTAGACTCATTTTGAGAATCGTCAATTATACATGCGACAGGCTTGCCTTTAGTGTGCAATATCGTTGAATTGTGAGTTAGAACAAAGTCCTCAGAATCAGGCATTTTATCTAGTGGCATGATTAGAAAACAGATAATTTGATTAATAGTTTTTTGATTAAATTTTAAAATTATTTTTCTTCAGGCTCGTTTGCCTTGTCTCTAACCTTTTTCATAATACAAAATTTAGCTAAGGTTTGTCGTAATCCCATAAAATGATCATTTGATGCAGAGTATTAAGTATGTTTGAAAACACTAAAGAATTCTTTTGCAGCAATTTTTGAAAGATCTTTATTTTTTGTTTGACAATAATTTGTAGTAAATGTACATTTTGGACATCCGCCCCAACTCTCACCGTTTTGAACGAGTTTTTTCTGTGTTTCATCAACAGGGCAATCACAGTCATTTAACAAAGAATAACATGTCTGAAGTATTTTTTCAAAATTATCAAAAATTATTTTACTGCATCCGTTATAACCATCTGAAGTATTATCATATAGATAGATTATTCCATCCTCATAATACGAATCAATGTCATTTGATTCAGATTTTGTAATGATTTTACTTGCATTGACTAGTACATGAGTAATTGTATGAATCTTGGAATCTGAAACTATTGTACTCTTTTCGTCCAAATTAGATTTTTTCAGCAAAAGGTTAGATGGTAACTCTATACCCACAGCAGAATGTTTTGATTTCCAATGGAAGTTTTTCCATGATGGAATTAAATCACCATTATATGTTTCAAATTTTTCTACAGAATCGTTGTAATTACCTTTCAAATAACCAGTGATAATTCTATCGAGGTCAATTAAACCAAATCTTAAAGAGATTTTTTGAGTAAATTGTTTAGCAGAGTTAATTTCTCTATGAATTGCATTTTTTTCAGATGTTTTTAGAAGTGAAGTTTTTACAATAGGAATTGTTCTTTTTTGGTTTTCAATAGATTTAATCAAGTATACGTTGGCCCCATTGGGAGTCTTTGTGATATGATCAACTTCATAATTTAATTTATTGAAATGATAAATTGCTTTTTGATGTAATTGGTAGTATCCTACAGGGACATCACGAGTTCCAATCTTTTTAGAGTTAAAATAAATTGTAATTTCACCAGATGTGCTTCTCAAACTAACGCTATTTGCAAAATCAAAGAATTTGGATTTATCAGACTCAATTGCAGCATGTTGTTCAATACCGACAGATGCGACATGTTTATCAGAAATTATGGGATTTTCTTTATTAATTTGAATAATATGATCTTGATTGAGATATTCTGTAATGTGTCTAGCAAAATAGTGACAGGTTGCATCTTCAGGATCAAATACACAAATAGCATAGGATTTTTGTCCCTTTCTACCTGCACGACCAATTCTTTGAACAAATGAATCATATTCATTTTTGAATGAAGAGATAACTACATCAACATGACCAATATCAATTCCCAATTCTAGTGTTGGAGTACATGATAATACATCTAATTCTCCAAGTTTCATTTGAGTTTCATATAATTTTCTATCGGATTGATCAAGGCCGCCGCGGTGTATTTGTATACGAATCCCATCATTTGCATCTTCAACGTTTGATGCTAAAAATTCTGCATCATTGTGAGTGTTACTAAACACCAATTGCTTTGCATTATTTCTAAAACAAATGGAAGTAAGCATTTCCATAGTCGTACGTTGTCCAAATTTTCTAGGCATTATGAAAAATAAATGCATATTTTGTTTTCTTCTAAATTTACTTTCAATGTATGAAAATGAATTTTCAGGCAAGTCAAACATATTTGAAAAAAAATCTTTTGAATTATCAAGAGTTGCAGAAGAACCAATAAATTGAGTTTTGCCCATATACTTTTTCATCCTCTTTAAAACATGATACACGTTAGAACCATGAAAGCTGGTATAGGAATGAGCTTCATCCATCACTATAATTTTTGCATTTTTGAATAATTGATTCCATTTTTTGTCTTGTAAGATTAGGTGATAATTTATGAAATCAAAATTGGTTGCAAGAATTAGTGATTTAGAATAAGATTCTGAAAGAATTTTGTCCTTATATTGAGTACTTTGATTGCCATGAATAGAATACGCTGCAATTTTTTCACCCAACCCACATTTTTCAATCAAATCAGAGACTTTGTAGATCTGGTCATCAAT
>JAOUAY010000068.1 GCA_029860565.1 Candidatus Nitrosopumilus sp. | reverse complement strand
CTCATCAACCAAATTTCATTTGCTTTAATGCAAGAACCAATAGTTGTAGCAGAATAATCAGAACCACCTCTACCAAATGTAGTTACATGTCCATGTTGATCAGCACCCGCAAATCCTCCAACAACAGGAATTGTTTTCTTTAAGAATAAAGCATCTATTGTTTTTGATACTCTTAATCTGGTGGTATCCATTAGTGGTTTAGACTCACCAAAATTAGAATCAGTTACAATTCCTACTTCCTTACCAGTTAGAGGAATTGATTTTATTCCTAAATCATTAATTGCTGATGAAACTAATTTGATTGACAATCTTTCACCAAATGAAATTAGATAGTCCATCGTTCTTGGTGTAACCTCACCAAGTAACACCATTCCATCAATTAGAGCAAGTAGTTCAGTAAAGTCTTGATCAAATTTTGCTAGTAATTTTTTTTGTACATCTAATTTTTTGATAGTTTGTTTTGCCAATTGTTTATGTCTATTGATAATCTTTGATGCAAGTTGTTCAGCTTTTGATTTATTTTCTTTTTTTATAGATTCAGAAATTTCTAAAAGATCATCAGTTGTTCCGCTTATTGCGGAACAAACAATCACAATTTTATGTTTTTTTGATAATAGGTTAAGATGTTTAGCTATAACACGAACATCTTTTGCGGTAGAAATTGATG
The DNA here is from genome assembly GCA_029860565.1 of Candidatus Nitrosopumilus sp. Taxonomy (GTDB): domain Archaea; phylum Thermoproteota; class Nitrososphaeria; order Nitrososphaerales; family Nitrosopumilaceae; genus Nitrosopumilus. The sequence goes on along the minus strand of JAOUAY010000068.1, from coordinate 5,976 downwards.
TTCCACCATATTTTATTACAAATCTCAATTTAAAATACCTGAACTAGTTAATCTTTAAATGCTTTAACTTTCTACGCGTGGAGCCAAGTAAAAGTGAATTCTACCAATATTTGCCACTTTGAATTCAATTCTAAGGGGTTTTGCACTTGAAAATTCACATGTAATTGAGCCTGCATTAGATCCTACAGCTTTTACTACTGGATTTAGATATTCAAGGCTGTAAGTACCTTCACTGTCTTCTTTTGAGGAAATTTCTTCAATATCACCATCGTCTTTATCTAGATCAATTACAACTTCACCAGAATCACCTTTTCCTGAAAAGTCTCCTTTTGAATCAAATGTATGTATTGTAAGATAGTCAGATACAACCTGTACATCACCAAGAATCTTGTCAAACTTGGAAGAAGTTAGAATGATTTTTGAATCATATGGAATTTTTGGTAGTGGAGTATCAGTTGCAGAACTTTCAATTAAACGCATTTTATATTTTTTATTTTTTCCTACTGTTACAAGTAACATATTTTGTTCAGAGATACTAATCTCTATACTGTCTTTTTTATCTGCTCTTTTGATAAGTTTTGAAAATTCATCAATTCTTACTCCAAATTTAATATCACTATCACATTCATATTTTTCAAATGCAGAATTAGGCCAGGATATATCAATAAGAGCAACATGTGATGGATCCATTCCTCTAAAAGTAATTCCTTCAGCTGTTGCAACAAAAGTTGCTTCTTCAACAAGCGTGGATATTGCAGAGATGATAGCTTTTAGATCATCTGAACCACTTGTTTTTGCTCCAAAAGTCAAATCAATTTTCTTGACTATAAGTTCCAGTTAAACGTTATGTGTAATCACGCCAAGTGTATTTGCATTTCTGGCAACGATAAAATCTGGTTGTAGGCTCATCTGCACTTCTAGTTTGAAACATCCATCCAACTGCTTCACCATGACCACATTTTTCACATTCTATTTTGACTGTTGGTAAAGATTCATCTCCTTCATTTTCTTCAAAAGCAAGAAGGGAAAAATCAGGTTCTTCTACGTTAGTGATTTTTTTTGCAGGTTTTTCTTTTTGTCCTTCAGTGTAATTACATTGAGGACATTGAAGTCCAGAATCACTATTTTTTAATTTGACCTCACATTTGGGGCAAAATTTCAATCTAGTTTACCTTGATTTTGGAATTAAATAATTGTTTGAACTCTTCTGCAATCTTTATTGCTGATTCTGTTGCTTTTTTAATTTCTCCCAGTGGTTTTGAACTAGAATTAATTCTCATCCAACACTCGTTGGTAAGAGGGTGTTTTACAATAACACCTGCAAAATCAACATTAGATGCTTTTAATAGCTCATGCTGAATTATGTATAAAATTCCTATATCAGTTTCAGTGATTGAAAGACTGATTTCTTTGGTCTCAGAAGTGATCACTTGTGCGTTCATGTATTCAGAAAAAGCACTTATTGTGGATATAAATCATTATGAATAGCCATTATGGGAGAAAGTAAGATTTCAGAAATTAAATTAGTAAAATCCAAGGATGAATACTCATCTGATGAAAATATTGAGATAAATGTCCAATTTTCAGTTGATGGAGACCTGAGAGATGCATTCAATGAGACTAATTGGACAAAAGCATACAACAACAATGATGTTTCATTTAAAATGAAATATGGTATAAAATTGACATCTGGTGGTTTTAGAAAGAAGGAATTAGGTAGGACCATTGATACCTACAGAAAGGCATCAATATTTTGGACAAGAAATCCAAAACTGGTTAATCCAATGAAAGATAGAAGGATTTGGGTACAGGTAGCCAAAAACTTTGAGCCATTTATCAGATTATCAGAAGAAGAGGTAAGGCAAGAATTATTTGATTTTAATGAAAGATTTGTATTCAAAGCATCAGACTTAGAAAAAGGCAAACATAAGATTATGGTTGAAGCATTTGCATCATGGCAAAAACATGACTATATAGAAACAGGAAGTATCAAAAATAATTCTAGTGAAATTGAAATCATAATTAATTAGGGATATAAGGATCTTTTTTGGATGATTAACAATGGCAAAATATGATGGTCTATTAGGACAACCAATACTTGAGGTAGAAGAACCTGATAAAGAAGAGGGAATTACCTTTATCTTTAAAGATAACAGGTTTTTGTTTATCAAAGCAGTTGATGGAAAGATTGAGACTGTATCAATTCCAGAATAGGTGAATGTGAATGGCAAAATTTGATCCAATCAAAATGTTAGAACTTGTAAAAGTGGAAGATCCTGATTCAGAAGGTGGAATGACTTTATTTTTTCAAGAAAATAAAACCTTGAAAATTAAAATTATAGATGGAAAATTAGTTTCAGAATTTGTTTAAACTAATTTCTCACATGTTTTTCATAAAATCCAATAGCTAGCTCTTGTACTTCAGATTGAATAGAACCAGGTCTTTCATCTCGAATTTTTTCAATTGCATCAACAGCTGAAAATTTTTTGTATTTTATAAAATAGCATGCAAGTATTGTTCCAGCCCTTCCCATTCCTGCTGCACAATGAACCATTACAGTTTGATCATTTTTAATTTTTTCATGAATAAAATCTACAGCCGAATCTATTCTATCCATATCAGGAGCTGTTAAATCAGGAGTTGGTACATGAAGATACCCTATATTTTGTACCCAATCGTCAGGCAATGCTTGTTCAGTCATAGTAACAATTGATTTTACACCTTGATTTAGAAGCCAATCAAATTCATCATAACTAGTTGGAATACCTGAGCCCGCCAATTTTTCTTCAATTAGCCATGAAAAGTTAGTTGGTTTTTTAGTGATTTTTCCATGAACCTTTCTCCAGATATTTCCAGGTTTACTCATGACAGGATTAGAATATTCTATATTTTTAGTATTGCTAAATTAGATTTGATATGATGCTACTGCTCTAACAGGTGATCCTGTTGCATCTTTTAGTTTTAACGGAAGAATTGTAAAAGTAAATTCCTTTGGTTGTATTTTGTTCATGTTTGCTAAATTTTCAACTATAAGAATATTATTTTTTGATAAAATATGATGAACATTAAATGATTCATCTTTTCCAAGATCTATACTTGGTGAGTCAATTCCAACTAGATTAATTTTTTTTGATACAAGATATTTTGCTGATGATATATCTAATCCAGGATTTTCAGTAAAGTAATTCTGTTTTTTTAGATTTTTTTGCCATCCAGTATAGAAAAAAAGTGATGAATGGTTTGGGATTTTACCATTCTTTTTTTCAAATGTTGTAATATCTGATTTAGTGATAGAGGTATTCCTTGATTTTTTGAGTTTTATGATAATGCCTTTTCCAATTAGTCTGTCAAGTGGAATTTGATTAATTTTTAAGCCATTTTTAACAAAATGATACGGCGCATCAAGGTGTGTACCAGTATGTGAGCTCAGAAATAATAGTTCGAGGTTATACTCATCTGTTTTGATATCTGACCAATCAATGAATTGTGGTGTAGGAGAACCAGGAAAACTTGGAATAGATTCAGATATTGTAAGTGACAAATCTATTGGTTTCACATCAAAAGAATGAATTGGTGATTAATCAGTTTTTTAACAATGAAAGGTTAAATACTGTCTGATGAAAAAACTTCTTGTGCCTACAGCGTATGTTCTATTGAATTCTGATTTAGGATCAGATGAATCAATTATCAATGAAGTAAAGCAAATTCTTACTGAAGAAGACGTCAAATTTGAGGTTCAAGGTGTATATGGTGTATACGATATTGTCTTGAAATTAATCTCTAATGATGCTGAAAAACTACGTGCAATTATTACTAGCAAAGTTAGAAAAATCAGTAAAGTTCAATCAACACTAACTATGATGGTAATAGAAGAGCAAGAAAATCTATAATTTCTTTATTGTATCAATTACCTCGAGCATCTGAGATTCTGTATTAAAAAAGTGAGGAGATGCTCGTACAATCTTTTTATCCATAATTTCCCTTACAGCTAAAATTATATTTTGTTTTTCAAGTTTGTCTACAATTTCTTGTGAATCAAATCCTTTGATATTGAAAGAAACAATACTAGTTCTATCATTTTGATTTTCTGGACCATACAAAATAATATTTGGAATTTTTGATAATTCCTCTCTAAACAGATTAGAGAGATATTGGGTTTTTTCACGGATATTATTCATTCCTAAATTTAACATATAGTTTGCAGATGAGGCTAGTCCTACTATTCCCACATAATTTCTAAAGCCAGTTTGAAATTTATCAGGTAACTCTTTGAATGCAAGTTTAGAGTCATCATAAATAATTCCAGATTCACCACCAATTGTTTTTGGTTCTAATAATTCACTTGACTTTCTATTACAGTAAAATAATCCTGTACCCATTGGACCACAAAGCCATTTAGATCCATTAAATGACATAAAATCACACTTTATTTTTGAGACATCAATATCTCCAATGCATCCTATGGTTTGTGCACTATCAATAAAGAATGGAACTTTATTATCAAGAATTTTTCCTATTTCTTCAACTGGTAGTATAGCACCAGTATTATACAAAGCATGACTTAAAGCTACTAGTTTTGTATTATTATCAACAAGAGATTCTAAATCATCTAATTTGAAAAAACCGTTATTATCAATAGATAAATTTTTTATTGAAATTTTTTCTTTTAATTTAATCCAAGGATAGAAATTTGCATGATGTTCATGGGTCATTCCACGGATTATGATGTTGGAGTTATCATCAAAAGATAATCCATTTGCTACAAAATTGATTCCATCAGTTGTACTTTGTGTGAGAACAACTTCATCAGGTTGACAAGAAATGATTTTTGCAATAGCTTTTCTTACATTTTGTAGTTTTTCAGTAACAAATGGTTCAGATTCCTTTGAGTCCGGACCAATTGAATTGTATGTAATTAGAAATTCTTTCATATCTTCAATACTTTGAGAAGGCATAAGAGAAACGGACGCATTATTTAGATAGATTTTCTCTGATGTTGGAAAATCACCTGAAATATCTTTTGATACTAAATTCATTATTATATCTGTAAAATCCTAATGTAATGTTGGTTAAAAATCCTGAGCAGATCATAGATAATGATTTAACGCAAATTCAAATTAAATTTGAACAAAATAATCCCAATATCATATTATGTTCAAAACCATTCCATAAAATTGAATTTCTTAATAGATTAATCAATTCAACTGAGGGGCCAGTAATTATTGTGGATATGGATTTGCTTTATACTGGATATGTTCAATCTGGAATGATCCAAAAAAAAGATAATGTGATGATTTTTTATCTAGATAAAACAAATTGGGAAAGAAAATTATCTGAAATTATTTCCAAAGTATCAAAAAAGAGATTTTTGGTGATAATTGATTCATTTAATCGAGTATACAATGTATTTGATGATTTAGAGTCTGCCAGATTCATTAATTCATGTATGATGTTGTTAGCTTCAATTGGAAATCATGCTAAATCATCTATTTTGATAACTGGTATGGCTCGAAAAAAAGAAAATGATGAATGGATACTTTCACCAGGAGGAAAACATATCATCAAATCAGAAAAAACAGGGGTTTATTTTCTTAAAAAAAGTCTAAATGATTTAGTAATTAGTGCTTTAGAAAAAACAGATACAAATTCAAAAATATTTAAAATAGAACAAGAAAAACTTTGATTTACATATACATGCGATCAGAATTTAAAACGCTGTTATAAAATATGAAACGCCGTTATAACATGATATTTTCAAGGAAGTTATATAAAGATCAAAATCGTGAAAAAACTTGTTATGCCAGTAGCAATACTTCCAGACATCAGTGAACAAATGTGTATCGGATGCGCACTATGTGTAGAAATCTGTACAACACTTGGTCCAGATGTCCTTAGAGTAAAACCAGTAGAAGGCTGGAAGAGAGGTAAAGCATTTGTGTTTTATCCAGAAAGATGCATTACTGATGGCGCATGCA
>JAOUAY010000067.1 GCA_029860565.1 Candidatus Nitrosopumilus sp. | reverse complement strand
TTTTAGTTTCAGATTTATCTGTAGGCATAGTTGTATTTTCTGACTGTGTTGTTGGTCTTGCTAAAGGAACATCAAAAACAGTATGTAATGGAGAAAATAAATCAGTTACAACAATCCAAATTTTATCAAGGTTTGTTATAGATGATGGAAGAGGATTAGATTCAGTTCCAATCGTTTCAGAAAATATACCATTATTAACTCTAAGATGAAAGCTTCCTCTCCACAAAAACTGGAATTGTTTTGATCTAATTGCATCATCCGAAGGTTTACTGTCGGTGATTGCAATCTGAGCTTCATAAACACCCGATTGTTTGAAAGGTGCCTGCCCTTGAATATTTAATCGTGGCTGAGAGGACACAATCGTTTATGTATATTTCAAGTATTTCTATATTTAGATCGCTTGGTCAAATATTATCTTAAAAATGAACAGCAGTAGGCTCAATTAAGATTGATATTTATCTAGATTAAAGTGCATATTGAGTTGTGAAGAAGCTTTTTTCTAGAAAATCAAAGGAGGTAGAGAAAACAAAAGAGGGAAAAATCATCCCTAAAGAAAGAAGTTTGATAGATGTAGACTATAATCGTAAAAAATTATTTAAAAAAGGAATTAATTTGATGGCAGATGAAAAACTAGAAGAAGCCATAGACATGTTTGAGCAAGCACTACGAATTGAGCCTAGTAACGTGGAAACTTTGATGAAATTAGGATATGCCAGATTTCATTTAGAGGATTACGGTGAAGCACTAAAAGTATATGATAAAATTTTAGATATTGATGTTACAAATCCAGAAGCTTGGAATCTCAAAGGATTAGTGCATTATGAACAAAAAAATTATTCCAAAGCACTAGCTGCAGTTGAGAAAGCAATTGAATCAGACCCAACATATGGAATGGCATTGTATAACCAAGCATGTTTCTTATCACTACTAAATCAAGTTCCAGAAGCATTAGAAGCATTGAAGCATTCTATTGAAGTCGATGTTAAAAATGCTAGAAAGTCAATACGCGATAAAGATTTTATGAATGTCAGAATTGAAGAGGGATTTAAAAGAATTGAAGAAATAGTGGTATTAGAATCAATTAGACAAGGATACCACACCATAGGTGCAATTGTTTGGACAACATTTCTAGACAAGGTTGATGCTGAAACTGCTTTAAGAAAATTATTAGAGAAAGGGCTAATCGTACAAAATGAAAAACGTGACGGTCTAAGTAAAATTCCAATTTATGATCTTGCAGATAACATTGCAGAAAAAATAGGTAAAGAAAAGAAAGGGTTGTTTGGAATCACTAGAAAAACATTGCCAAAACCAGTTAAGAATTTAAAAGAACTTAGTCAAGCAATTCATTTAACAAAAGAAGCAATAGAAGAAGAAGATGCCGCCAAGACACTTGATCTTTTTGAAGTTTTCATAGACCCATCAAAATCAGGTGAACAAATGATAGAAACTTTCTTTGACGAACATAGAGAAATCAGATTATGGAAAATTAGAATAAAAGACAGAGGGGTAGATTATCTAATTGAAAACAAGGAGAAAATGTTAGTTCTGTTTAACAACATAGAAGGTACAGTAACAAAAAAACTTAGAAACGAAATCGCGTAGTTATTCAGCAGATAAATCCCAGTAGCTTGCATCTTCTTGTTTTTCAGTCGGCTTTTGGAGATTTTTCCATTCTTTGAAAGAACGGACGTATAGTTTTGCATTTGGCAAGCCCACAGATTTTAACGCATAGTATGCCAATCCAGAAAGAGTGCCCACACTGCCACAATACGTAATAATTTCAGAGTCTCCGGTGACACCTCGATTTTCAAGTAATCGCTTCATGTCGTCTTTTGAGCGTAAAATTTTGTCAGTTGTGGCCAGGGTTCGATAAGGAAGACTAATCGCTCCAGGAATATGTTGTTCAAGAAAATTCAATCTCTCCCGGTTATCAATCAAAATTACATCATCTCTAGTTTTAGCACTTTCCAAGTAATCTGAAGTTGCCAAAATATCAGGTTGTAATTTCAGAGAATGTTCCTTATTTCGAATTTCAGGAATTACAGAATCACTTTCCAACCCAATGGATTTCCAATTGCTATAAGTAGTTTCAAGCAAGGTCACATTAGAATGCCCAAGATACTCCAAAGTCCAAGCAACTCGGGATGCCAAAGCACCAAATGTATCATCATAAACAACTACAGGGGTTTCATCGTCAATTCCCATAGAGTTCACAAGTTTCAAGACTCGTTCAGGACTATCATCAGACAAAAGATGTGCTAAAGGTAAGTTTACAGCAGTAGGAATATGATCTTGTTTGTAATCATCTTCCCTTCTAACGTCTATGACCCTGACGCTTTTGTCTCTAATTTCTGAACGTAAAGAATCAACATCAGTTGTAATTTTAGTAGAGTCCATCAAGCAGCACATTCACCCTTTCCGGTTTTTGTATGATAACTAGTGTCACTACCATAATCTAAGTAAAAGTCAGGATCATCGTCTATTGTTGGAGGAACAATTATCGGCTCTAGTATTTTTTTAATATCAACAATGGATTTTATTGTAGAATCCTCATTACCGTTGACAATTCTATGAATCCAAGATTTGAGAGTGTCATTAGATTTTTTATTTTGTTTGAATGTTTCAATAATTTTTAGGATTACAGGAATCACTCTTTTTGCAGGAACTCTAAGACATATTTGCCCCAACATAGTGTCACCATCAGAACGTCCACCTAATAACATCTGATAATTCGCATACATGTCTTTTCCAACACGTGCACCCCCTCCAAAGAATCCAATAGTTGCAATCCCATGTTGGCCACAAGAATTAGGACATCCGCTGATCTTAATTGAAGAATCAGTAAGATCAACATCTTCATCTAGTTTTAATTCAAGGAATTTCCTTTGAATTTCTTTTGCAAGCCTATGTGAGTTTGTTAATGCAAGATTACATGAAGTAGTTCCAGAACATCCAATAGGTGCAGTCATAGTTAAAGCACCAGATTTTGCCAATCCTACCTCAAGAAGTTTTGAATACAAACGTGGTAAATCATCTTCATGAACATAACGCAATACAATATTTTGTTCAAATCCAGATCTGCCCTTACCCTCTGAAGAAAAATTACGAATAATATCAGCTAATGCATGAAGCTGGCTTGCAGTAATATCACCTGCCTCAAGAGTAAGAAATACAGATCTATAATCAAGTTGAGTTTGTTTAACAGTATTTGTTTTTAGCCACCTAGCATATCCGTCAGGTATTATGTCACTTCCGCTTTCATCAGAAATTCGAACAGGTCGTTTGATTTCATTTGGAGAATGATCAACATTTAGACGAGTGATCACTGATTGAGTAGCTCGTACAATTGCTCTTTCTTTTAAAACAAGGTTTTGGAATTTTTCCCAGCCCATGTCATTTACAAGGTAGCGCATTCTATTTCTTGCAAGGTTTTTTCTATCACCAAGTCTATCAAATATTCTCATTACAGCAATCGAAGTGTAAAGTAAATCTTCTTCAGGAGTAAATTCTTCCAATTGATGTCCAACAAAAGACTTGTTGCCCAATCCACCACCAAGAAAAATCTTAAACCCCCTTTGAGTAGAACCATCCATCTCTCGAATTTGTGGAATTAATCCAACGTCAACCATTCTTACCATTCCATGTTTTTCACAACAGGTGAAGTTGAACTTAAATTTACGTGGAAGATTTTGGGCCATTGGATTTCTCAAGAAGAATCTTGCAGTTGCAAGTGCATATGGAGTTGAATCAAATTCTTCATCAGGGCAAACACCAGATAAAGGACTACACATAACATTTCTTACAGAGTTTCCACACGCTTCTCTTGAGGTCAATCCAACTTCAGCAAGACCACGAAATATTTCAGAAACGTCTTCAAGGATTACCCAATGAAGCTGAATGTTTTCCCTAGTGGAAAAGTGTGCACTGCCTATAGAGTATTGTTCACTTAATTGAGATATTTTTTCAATTTGATCAGGATAGATTTCCCCTGCAGGAAGTTTAATTCGAACCATAGCATAATCACCAGTCATCCTAGTGCCATATGCCCCATGTTGAAGTCTAAATCTTCTAAAACTAGCTTCGTCATATTTTCCCTGACGGAATAGTTTCACCGTTTTAGCAAAATTATCAGCCTCCTCCATTCTAGCCCAATTTATTTTAGATTTGACAGAATCAGGAGCAGTTTGTTTAAGATCAGATATTGTCAATACAAATAACTTCCTTTTAGTTTGGTTATAAATTTTTGATATATGGATATTTTAGGACGGAGATTTTCAGATACGAACATAACTTTCCTATTTCCATGTTTGTCTGAATTAAATACAAATTAGTGTTACCTAATTTTTTAAAATGTGGGAAAGTATTAATTGTTTAGAAAATAAAGCACCGACATGCAAGAAGCAACCATAGCAGAACAATCTTCTAAAATATTTACTGACGTACGTGAAGTTGAAATTACACGTGCAATTGCAAATGAATTTCATGAGGTTTTAATTGATAGAGCCGAATCAGATGTAATAATTATTGGTGCAGGGCCTGCAGGATTAACTGCAAGTAGAGAGATATCAAACATGGGTTACAAAGTTTTGGTTATTGAGCAAAACAACTACCTCGGAGGAGGTTATTGGTTAGGAGGATATATGATGAATCCAGTTACGGTAAGGGAACCTGCACAAAAAATTTGGGATGAATTGGGAATACCATACAAAAAAGTTGCAGAGGGATTATACTTAACACCAGGACCACATGCAGTGTCAAAATTAATTGCAGCAGCATGTGACGCAGGAGTAAAATTCCTTCAACTTACAAAATTTGACGATCTAGTATTGAAAAATGGTAGGGTATCAGGAATTGTTGTGAATTGGATGCCAGTTTCAGCATTACCACGTAATATTACATGTGTGGATCCAGTTGCACTGGAAGCAAAAATAATCATTGATGCATCAGGTCATGATTCTGTAGCTGTAAAAAGACTAGTAGATAGAGGACTGGCAAAATGGAAAGGAATGGAACCTATGCATGTCAATGATGGTGAAGAACATGTGGTCCACAAGACTGGAGAAGTTTATCCAGGATTAATTGCAGCAGGTATGTCAGTTACTGAAACACATGGATTGGCAAGAATGGGTCCAACATTTGGATCAATGTTATACTCTGGAAAAAAAGCAGCAGAAATTACTGCAGTTAAAATTAAAGAGTTAGAAAGATAAGCCATTAAAACACAATTTTTGTATTGAAAATTTCAAAGATTATTCTATATGAAGAGCCCACGGTTCCTGAAATACAATTAAAGAAAATAAAAAAATTCATCACAGACACATTTCCAATAGAAATAGAACTAAGAAAAAATTTCTTTCAATTTTCAAATGAAAAAATATTTGAAAAAATTGCAAGCATAAGAATTTTTAATTTAAAAAAACAATTCAAAAAACATGTTCCAACAATAGATGACATTCAAATTGAAAAAGAAAACAAAGACATGTCTGAGAAAGAATCTATGATATTGTATGATGGATTTGAATTACAAAATATAGTTACAGAATTAATTCCAATAAATGAAAGTACAGATGACATATTACACATTGTTTTTACAAACAAGCTAACATGTACGTTTGATGAAGGGGATTTCAGATACCATGCAAGGGCATTAATTGGTTCCAATCCTGCAATAATTTCAACTACAGGAATTATAGAAGCACCAGCAAAGCCAAAACAGTATTACCTAGATCTAATGACAAGTTTTTCTAAAGAAAGTATTGAAGAGGTCAAGGAAAAATTTAAAGGTAAATTTTTAGAATATCACGATTCACGACTACATGAAATTGTAGAGGGATATCTGTTGCAATCTATAATGTATTACGAAACAGGAGAATCATTTTGTGACAATAAGGAATGCAGATTATTTAACGCACACTGGCAAAAAGATCTATTTTACACCCAAATAGAAAATAAAAAATTTTGTAAAAAGCATTTAGAAACCATAAAGAAATTTAGAAATTAAATTCAGATAGAATCTATCTGATCATGGAGTTTTTGAGATGATTTCTTTAACAATGAAAATTCAAATTCATCAAGTTTTAGATCTTCAATTTTAGAAATTCCATATTGATTGATTATGACAGGTGCTCCCATGGCAACGTCATTTTCACCATATTCATCCTGAAGCACAACAGACGCAGGAACAAAAAGATCTTTGGCATTAAGTATAGCGTTAATGATATCAAATGCATTTTTAGCAGTTCCAAACTGAGAACGACTCTTGTAATTTCTGAGATCCTTCCAACAAGTTCTAACATCATCGATAATAAAAGATTTTTCATCCTCATCAAGTAAAGAAAGTAAAGGAGCCACATCCACATACATCCTAGAAAAAACAGGAATCATTGAATCCACGTGCTCACCAAGAACCAGGACACCAGTAATAAAAGACTGAGGAACTGAAAAATTTTTTGAAATCAAATAACGAAACCTGCTAGTATCTAGACTAGAAGCAATTCCAATTACTTTGAATCTTGAAAAATCAGTTTCTTTTTGAAAAAAATAAGTTAAAACGTCAAGAAGATTTGAAATTAGTAAAATTATTGCAGAAGGACATGGGGGAATACTTGAAAGATAGAACAGAAAACATGATTTCACAAGTAACTATGATTAAAGAAGTTG
>JAOUAY010000066.1 GCA_029860565.1 Candidatus Nitrosopumilus sp. | reverse complement strand
GTGGCAGATAAACAACATTTGAACCTGATTATAACGGGTCATATTGATAATGGTAAATCTACAACTATGGGGCATTTTTTGATGGATCTTGGAGTTGTCGATGAAAGAACAATTGCAGCTCACGGAGTCGAATCCGAGAAGACCGGAAAAGGTGACACATTCAAGTATGCTTGGGTTATGGATAACATTAAAGATGAAAGAGAAAGAGGTATTACAATCGATTTAGCTTTCCAGAAATTTGAGTCCGCAAAGTATTTCTTTACTTTGATTGATGCTCCTGGACACAGAGACTTTATTAAAAATATGATTACTGGCGCTTCTGAGGCAGATGCAGCTATTCTAGTACTTTCAGCAAAAGAAGGTGAGACTGACACTGCTATCGCTGCAGGTGGACAAGCAAGAGAACATGCATTCTTACTAAAGACATTAGGTGTAAGTCAACTCATTGTTGCAATTAATAAAATGGATGCAGTTGAATACAAAGAAGATGCATTCAAAGCAGCCAAAGAGAAAGGTGAAAAATTAGTAAGATCTGTAGGTTACAAACTAGAAAATGTACCATTCATTCCGGTTTCTGGATGGAAAGGTGATAATTTAGTTAAAAAATCTGAGAATATGGATTGGTACAAGGGTAAAACACTACTTGAAGCATTTGATGACTTTACAGTAGCAGAGAAACCTATTGGTAAACCACTACGTGTTCCAATTCAGGATGTTTACACAATTACTGGTGTAGGAACTGTGCCTGTGGGCAGAGTTGAAACTGGTGTCATGAAAGCAAACCAAAAAATTATTGTAATGCCTTCTGGTGCACTTGGTGAAATTAAGTCCATCGAGACTCATCATACAGAAATGCCATCTGCAGAAGCAGGTGATAACATTGGTTTTAACCTAAGAGGTATTGAAAAGAAAGATATCAAAAGAGGTGATGTCCTTGGTACTCCAGACGCCCCACCAAATGTTGCAAAAGAATTCAAAGCACAAATTATTGTCATTCATCATCCAACAGCAATTGCTCCTGGATATACTCCGGTAATGCACGCACACACTACCCAGGTTGCAGCAACTGTTACTGAATTTCTTCAAAAGATTAATCCTGCAACTGGTGCAGTTGAAGAAGAAAATCCAAAATTCCTTAAGGTTGGGGATTCTGCAATTGTAAAAATCAGACCAGTGAGACCAACTTGTATTGAAACTTTCCAAGAATTCCCTGAGATGGGTAGATTTGCACTTAGAGACATGGGTGCAACTATCGCAGCAGGTATTGTGAAAGAAATTACTGAAGAGTACAAACCATAGGCGAATTTTATGACCCAAACCGCCCGTGTTAAACTCACTTCTACTAGTCTTCTAAAATTAGATGGTGTATGTGGGGAAATCATGGGAATTGGTAAAAAAACTGGAGTTAAAGTAAAAGGTCCTACTCCACTTCCTGTAAAAAGATTACATGTTGCTACTAGAAAATCACCATGCGGTAGTGGTACTGAAACCTATGAGAAATGGGAAATGAAAATGCATAGAAGAATTATCAATATCAATGCTGATGATAAAGCAATAAGACAACTCATGAGACTCAAAATCCCAGATGATGTCTACATTGAATTGTCTCTGACATAATTTGGTATCCTTAAATTATAGAAATTTTGATGATAAATATGGTTGAAGAAAATATTTTAGACGAAATTGAAGAAATTCCTGTTGAGACTTTTGAAGTAAATTATTCTTGCTTGAGGTGTGGAACCAGTGTTTCTAATACTGAATTATCACGATTACCTGAAATCAAATGTATTTGTGGATTTAGAGTATTTACTAAAGATAGGCCACCTGTAGTTAAAACAGTAAAAGCAATTTAGTTATCTGTCTGTTTTGTAACTGTGTTCTCTTTGTAAATGAGTTCTCATATCTTCCATGTTTGAAAAATATTTGTTACATTCTTTACAATCATATTGTAAATCTTTGCCATGAACAATTTGTTTATGATTCATGACTTCTTCTTCTTTTGAAAATTTCTTTTCGCAAATTTCACATTTAATTCTTTTAAATAATCTCACTTTTATCTAAACTCTGCTTTCTTCTTATCCCAACATGTTCTGCAAAGCTGACCTTCAATCTTCCAATTATCTTTTGGATTGTATCTGATTAATCCAATTTTTCCTCCGCATAATGAACAAAAGTTTTTCTTTTTACCGTGGTCTTCTTCTTTTTTGTCAAAACATTTTTTGCATAACAATCCTTCCATGTCCCATTGCCATCTTGGTTCCCACAAATCTGTAATTTTTTGTGTTATTCCACATACAACACATGGCTGTCTAACTTTGCCTTCATAATATTCCTTTGATTTGTCAAAATGACAATCTCCACAAAGTGAACCTTTGATATTCCATTCTCTTTTTGGTTTATGTTTATGAGTTAGTTCTTTATTACAAACACCACAAAATGATGGTTTTTTACTAAATAATCCCATTCCTTTAATCATCGTAATATGACTTAATCTATAAATGTAAATAAAATAAAAATAACAAAAAATGTTTATTCATTTAAGATTTTTTCAAGAGCCTGACTTGCATTAAGCATACCGTTTCTCTTGGCAAATTCTTCGATCATTTTGTATTGTTTTTCAGTAAAACAAACTGGCATTGAACGGTTTTCCATGTGTCTTGTTCGTATTTTTCACTAATATCTTTTTCTCTTGAAAATGATCTCAAAATTCCTCATTTTTGGATGTTTTAATGAATGGTTAACCCATACATGTGAAATCAACTGGGTTTTTCCTTTTTACTGATAGTCGATAATCTCGTTAACACTTTCATGAATAAATCAAACTGATGAAACTGAACATTTTTTCTAAAATCCAAAATATGCTGTAAGAAATTCATTCTTAAGAATTAATTCTTGTCAATATTTCTCTTGACAAGATATTTCAAACCTCTTTTTCTATCTAGAATATGGTAAAGAAACGCCAGATATTGGTAATTGGTCATAATACCAATGGATGTACTCCAGAGCATGAAAAAATTGCATATGATGTTGGAGTGGAAATTGCAAAATCTAATTCTGTTTTGTTAACTGGTGGCTTGGGAGGTGTAATGACTGCTGCCTCCCATGGGGCAAAAGATGCAAATGGTTTGACAATTGGGATTATTCCTCAAGATGATGCTGCGTTGGCCAACGAATTTTGCGATATTGTTATACCTACCGGCATGGGACTAACTCGTGATTTTTTGAATGCATTAAGTGCTGATGGGATAATCATCGTAGGTGGCGGTTCTGGAACTTTATCCGAGGTTTGTGCAGCATATATGCACAAAAAACCAATGGTTGCAATTAGAAATCTAAATGGTCCTGTAGCACAATATATTGATGGATATTTAGATCATAGAGAAAATGTGAAAATTATTGGTGTTAATACTGCTCAAGAAGCTGTAAAGAAAATTTTAGACTTGATCACTGTATAGGTAAAAATTAAGTTCATACTCTTTTCCCCCGAACCAAGTGTTATCTTTACTGCTAATGAGTGCCAATTACATTAACCGACAACTAACTGAAGATAAATTGTTAAACTAGTAACTAAACAGATAGGATATTGCTAGATTTAGGTAGAAGAATCATGAAGCATTGTCAAAACTCACTCTTTTGGAAGTTTTCTTAATTGGTCCGATGTCCTCATAAAAACAAGAAAACATCTATCTAAAATAGCTGTCATTAGATTAGTACAAATTTAGTCACAAAAGGGGAATTATTTTTGAATCTAAATCACTTGTGAAAAATATCCGCTAAAATTAATCCTGAAAATTTTACCAATTAATGTTTCTAAATTTTATATCATAATTTTGTTACCCTGATTAATTTTCATGAATTATTACTTTTCATAATCAAAATAACAATCTTCTTTAATTGAAAGTATGACAATATTGTTGTATGGTAATTCAAAATGATGTAGAATGCAAAAATCTAATTGAAACATTAGACAAAGGATTGCCTCCACAAATGATTGATGAAATCATTGCATATCTTGAAAAGACCAAGAATTCTGAGTTTACTATTACATTGATAAAATACCTGAATAATCAAAATATCCAGTCACGACACTCCCTTTGGGCCCTTGGAAGTCAGATTGCAATGATAGGCGAGGATGTTGGTAAAATTAAACAGCATTTGGGGATTCAATAAATCGTTTAATTGAAAAATAAAATAATTTTCAATAAATCAGATCAGGTACCGCACTGACTGTTTTTTAGGACATTCATTCAATCTATTTTTTAGGCATAAATAACTAGTCAAACTATACTGACTACTGCATAGACGCTAGTAACGGGTCGGGTCTATAAAATTCACCATGTTTATCAGCAAGTCTGTTTAACTCATCGACAATATTTTTGATTCCTATCTCTTTTGCCGTTTCAAATAATGGTTTTTTCAACCCTAATCCTAACTGAGCTGCTTTTTCAATCTCTTCTATGTCGCTTGCACCATTTGTAACAAGCCATGCTGCATTATTTAGAATGTTGGCAACAATTTGAATTGGATTGCATTTTGCTGCTAATTCCTCTGAGAGTGCAACTCTTTCATATTTGTCATCTGAATACTTGTAATATCCTTCTCCAGATTTCTGTCCAAGTTTTTTTTCATCAAACATTTTTTCAACAAGTGGGTGTGGATTGATTACTTTTTTGTCACGTAAATGCATCTCTACGGTAGCTTTGTGAATTACATCCATGCCCGTAAAATCTGCCAACTCAAATATTCCCATTGGAAATCCTAATTTGAATTTGACAGCAGAATCGATCTCTTCAAGTGTTGCACCAGTTCTGTCCTTTACATAGCATGCTTCATGAACCATTGGTATGAATAATCTGTTAATGATGAATCCTGGAACATCTTTTCTGCATAATACTGCTTGCTTGTTAACTGATTTTACATATTCCTGAGTCAGGTCTGTTACTTCTTGTGATGTTTTTTCACCTGGAATAATTTCTACTAATTTCATTAATTGTGGTGGGTTGAAAAAGTGAATCCCAATAAATTTTTCAGGACGTGATGTTGTGTTTGCTATTTCAGTAATTGGCAATGTGCTAGTATTTGATGCAAAGATTATTTCGGGTGCTGCTACTTTATCTAGTTCCGCATACACCTTTTTCTTTAAATCCATGATTTCGGGAACTACTTCGATTACAAGCTCTGCATTCTTTACTGCCTCACTTAAATCTACAATCGGTGTAATTCTTGCAAATATCGAATCTCCTTCTTCTTTAGATATTTTTTCTTTGGAAACTAGTTTATCTAAACTCCATTTTATTTTCTCCATTGCTTTATCCAAAAACTCTTGTTTGATGTCTCGTAAAATTACGTTATATCCCGCAGTTGCTGAAACCTGAGCAATACCATGACCCATTACTCCGGAACCTAAAACTGTGATATTTTTTACTGTCATATTTTTTTAAAAGTTGATTATCCTTTATAACTGTCTGGAAAACTTAATGAACAAGAAATACTCTGGTAGGTCCAAAATCTTTCAAATCCAATGTTGAATGTAATGATATCTTTATCCCACT
Organism: Candidatus Nitrosopumilus sp.; assembly: GCA_029860565.1. Classification (GTDB taxonomy): domain Archaea; phylum Thermoproteota; class Nitrososphaeria; order Nitrososphaerales; family Nitrosopumilaceae; genus Nitrosopumilus. The sequence continues at coordinate 1,118 of JAOUAY010000066.1, read as the reverse complement.
GGTATTTCCTAAAAATATTTTATTTCTGTTATAAGAATTATCATCAATAAGAATTTGATTTGGTTCTAGATGTTGTTCTATTCTGGCGCATTTGTCTACAGCTGGACCTAAAAAATCCACATTGCCATTGATCCTAATTTTTTGAACATGTCCACTAGTTATGGCTATTTTTGTTGCCAATTTCTGAACATTAAGCCTCTTTCTTACTTCAACTGAACACATACAAGCTTTAACCGGATCATCAAATACTGCTAATAAGCCATCTCCTAATTCTTTAACAACATAACCATTAAACTCATGAATAAAATATCTACATACTTGATTATGAAATAAAATAATACGTAATGATCGTTTTTGCCCTAATGATTTTTTCAGTTTACTAGAATTTGGAAAATCAAATAATGTTATTGATGCTAAAATATATTTTGAATTAGATGTAATCTCGCAAACATTTTTCCATATTTTATTAATATCAAAAATTTCTTTAGGTTTTTTCATCTTTTTTATTTCCAAATTCATTTGTTCTAACATTTAATTTTTATTTAGAATTGTTGGGAAATAATGCCCTACCTCTAAAACTTAGAAATAAGATATGTTTTAAAATAAAAAAAATTTTGCTTGAATTGTAAAAGTCATTCTATACACAAACCCCTCACAATATTTTTCAAAAAAACAGAAAATTTAAGCACTAAGCAGTTAGAACCACTTTCATTGCATTGGGCCATTCATATTTTTTAATGAGGAATTTTAAAATAGTTTCCTTTTTTATTGATTCTGTTGCTACACTATCTCATATTCCCTAGAATTATTACAACCATTTCTCTTGCAACAATTGAATGTCTTACTATTCGTTAATGTTATTTGTTAACTGAGACATTAAGGTGTATTGTTAACATTGTTAACAATATTATCAGAAGCCCTATAACGTGTGAACCGCTACAAAAATCATGAAAGAAACAAGAAAAGAAACCTTTGTCAAAGAAACATGATGGCTAAAATGGATGATCTAATTTGGAAACATATTCAGAATAATCTAACTGCAAAATTACCTGGCAATCTCATAAATAAAATAATTAATACACTTCCTGAATTGCCAGATATAGTTCGATTAAGCCATA
>JAOUAY010000225.1 GCA_029860565.1 Candidatus Nitrosopumilus sp. | reverse complement strand
AAATTCAGATTAATCAAATAAATTTGAAAAATAAGGATCAGTTTATTTACGAGATTATGGCAGAAATGAATATGGGATTTCTAGACGAAATAAAAGAAAAAGCTGAAGAAACTGTAAAAAAAGGAATTGAAAAGGGAAAAGAAGGAATAGAAGAAGCAGTTGAAAAAGGAACTGATCTTGGTGAAAAAGGAATTGATAAAGCCAAGGAGACAGTTGAAAAAGGTTCTGATAAGCTAAAATCAGAATAAACATCTTTTTTTCTATCTGTTCACTTTTACCTATTCAAAAACAAATTCTTAGCTATCTACAGATCTAATGAATTGTTCTGCAAAGCGTAATCAATTCAATTCGGTTGATTTAACCTACAAATTTGGTTCAATTACGAAGATTTTAAAAATTATTTAGGATGTTAATCCGTTTATCTGTCTCTGTAGGCATGAAATTCTTTTATAAATAAAAGCATATTGCCATCTAGAAAATCTGAATGGATGGAAAAATATGGATCCGTTATATTTGAAATCAATCTAATTAAATCATGATAGTACACTGTGAATGTGGTGTTTGTGAACATCAAGTCAAATCAGAATGCATTAAAAAAGAATGCATGTGCTGCAACAATTTCCACTTACGTTCAGGATAAATTCAAATAATTTTGATTTTAAATTATAATCATACTAAAGATTATTCGCAATTACCAAGATTGCAGACTGCAAAACTTGATCCTTTTCCCATTTCAAAAAATGGTGTTTAAAAAAATTAGAATTTGATAAGGAATATGTTAAAAACCACTAAAGTAAATTGTGATTCAAATATTTGATTGCTAGCGGGAACAAAAATTACTTAATTAAAGAATTCAAAAGTTTAATGAATTTAACTTATGTTGAATTCTTTTTTGGAAATACTTAGTGATGTTGTTTTTTAGATATCTATTGCTTTGTTTGTTAAATAGTTTATTCTTTTTTAGAAACCTGTCCGAAAACTCGAATAGTTTTGTTTGATAAATCTTTAGTGGGTATGACTATGCTCTCGTTATTCTCATTTGTAAGTATGATATGTAATAGTTCTACTGCAGTAATAGTTCCTTTGTCTTCACCAATCTGTATCTTTTGACCTAACGTAAGTACTGAGCGTTTCTTTGATTGGGAGTTTATGATTGCTGGGAGCATTTCTTTTAATGCAAATCCCAAACCGACTGCTAAGGCTGCACCTATTCCACCTGCAATACTCCATGCATATGCTGAAACTAGAATTGAAATTACTTCCTGGCCTACTCCAAGTTGTGTTAGCGCAATCGCAAAGACAATTGCATAAATGACGATTTGTACTGCTAAAACAAAATATTTGGGATCTCCATAATCTTGCTCCTTGATTTCATGTTCGACCCATTTCCCCACAAATTTGGCTAGTAGCATTCCAACTATTATTATTAGAACAAATGCTAATAGATTTGGAACCCATAACCACAAGTTAGTCATTGCTACCGTGAGTTGTTCAAATTCTAATGCGTTTACGGCTGCCATGACGAAGAATAAGAAAACAAACCACTTGATTACAGTGCTAATTAGTTTAGCAGAACCTTTTGAAGATGTGATTTGTGATAATCCATCTCCACTGTTTTCATCTTCATCTTTGTTTATTGTTTTAAGTGCTAATCCGGCAACTTTCTGGAAAACTTTGGCAATGATAGATGCAACAATCCAACCTATTACCAAAAGGATAATTGCAGCTATAACTTTTGGCAAAGATTCTGCAACTTGGCTAAAGAAAGTAGTTAACGCATTTGAAGCTGGACCTAACCAAACATCTTCTGAACTTTCCTGAGCAAAAGCAACTTGATCAAAAATTCCACTAGGGGCTGAAACAATCATAAAAAGAGTGAAAATTGTTACTGTGAATAGCATAAACGTGTGATTCGATCGAATTTTTTGCATCCTGATTATCTCTAGTATTACGCTGATATGAGAATATAAATAATTTGTGTTGAGATCGTTCCAAAAATTTATTTCATTTTTTTAAAATGACCCAAAAGGTTTACATGACTACAATGATTTTATCTCTTTTAATTCTCAATTATGTGAACATGGACTCTGATCAGGAAGTTTTGGGATATGGAATTAGTTCGATTTTACTCAATATAGGAATGTACT
>JAOUAY010000009.1 GCA_029860565.1 Candidatus Nitrosopumilus sp. | reverse complement strand
ATGTTCCCAGCAGGCGCTGAAACAATTGAAATAATTGGTACCTATGTGATTCCTGAATTTGGTACAATCGCAGCCATGATTCTAGCAGTAGCAATTATCTCAATAATTGCAGTATCTGCAAAATCAAGACTTAGCATTATTCCAAGATACTAAGTTCACACAACTTTTTCATTTTTTCATTTTTAATAGTAAAGGAGATATACAAACAAGTATTGAAAAATTTGTGAGAACTAGAATGTGTTGCAGTCTTGCAGTATTATTAATAATTTCTACTGGAACAGTATTTGCACAAGAATCTCTAATTTCCGTTCAAACAGATGATAAAAGTTACGACGAAGGAGATACCATTGTAATTTCAGGAACTGTAACTACCATTGTTGGTAACACCCCGGCAACATTACAGCTCTTTTCTGAAGGTAACCTAGTAGATATTGCACAGATTGTAATAGCACAAGATGGTAGTTATTCTCATACAGTAATCGCAGAAGGTCCATTATGGAAAAAACAAGGAGACTACATAGTTAGAGTATCATATGGAGAAGGAAATACTGCAGAATCAGAGTTCAGTTATTCTCCCAAATCAGCAATAAGTGAAACTACAACTAATTTTGAAGTAGATGCTGAAAGTCACGGAACTTTTGATGTAGAGTATACTATCAAAGGAGCTTCAATTAAAGATATAGTGGTAGACTCAAACAACTTTGCATTAGTAGTACAAATTGAATCAACTGATGAAGGAACCATAATATTAAATCTACCTAGAGAATTCATAGGCGCAGAGAAGCAAGATGGTAAAGATGAAACTTTCATCATTTTAATAGATGGAATACAAGTTGAATATCAAGAAGCAGTTGTGCATTCAGAATCCAGAATAATAACAATTAATTTTGAGCAAGGAGATTCACAAATTCAAATAATTGGTACCTATGTGATTCCTGAATTTGGTACAATTACAATGATGATCTTAATTGTAGGAATCATGATTACGATTTTAGCTACTAAAAATAAATTTCAAATTAACATTTAGATTCTAGAAGTAAAAGAGTATTTTTCTTTGAATGGTGAAAATGATCTTAGTTCTTCAACTATTATTTTTAAAGAGTCAACTGTTTGTTCAATTTCCTTTTCATTATTAAAAATCCCCATAGTCAATCTTAAAGAACCTGTGATTTGTTCATGTGAAAAGCCCATTGCCTGTAAAACATGAGAAGCTCTTTGAGTATTAACAGAGCATGCTGAACCTGTAGAAGCTGCAATTCCATATTCATCAAGTTTGATAATGAGATCCTCCCCATTAACACCAAGAAATGTAAAATGAGCATTATTAGGCAATCTTGATTGAGGATCACCATTCAAAGTTACTTCAGGAATTTCATGTAAGATTTTCTCAATTAGAATATCTCGAAGTTTTTTTACATAAGATATGTTTTGATCCAAATTATTTTTTGCGATTTCACATGCTTTACCAAATCCAACAATATTTGCAACATTCTCAGTTCCAGAGCGCAATCCAAATTCTTGGCCACCGCCTAAAATCATAGGATCAATATCAGTACCATTTTTGATGTATAGTGCCCCTATTCCTTTAGGACCATGAAGTTTATGAGACGAAATAGATAACAAATCTATGCCTAGTTTCTTAACGTTAATTGGAATCTTACCAACTGCTTGAACAGCATCAGTATGAAAGGGGATTTTTTGCTTATTACATATTTTAGCAATTTCAGAAATTTGTTGAACAGTACCAACTTCATTATTTCCAAACATTATTGAAACAAGACAAGTGTCATCAGACAAGTGATTTTTTAATTCTAATGGATCTATTTTCCCAAAGTGATTTACAGGTAGATAATCAACAACCATTCCATTTTGAGTTAATTTTTTACATGGTTCTAAAATTGCATCATGTTCAATTAATGATGTAATGATTTTATTAGATGTATTATTCATAGCGATTCCACTTAACACAGTATTGTTAGATTCCGTTCCGCCAGAAGTAATTAAAATTTCAGAAGGATCTGCATTAATCAATAAAGCAATTTGTTTTCTAGCTTTTTCAATAGCTTTACGAGCTAATCTACCATACCTATGAATAGACGATGGATTTCCATATTGTTCTTTAAGATACGGTAACATTGAATCTAAAACATCTTCATGAATTTGAGTGGATGCTGCGTTATCCAGATAAATCAATCTGCAATCACATTAATTTTTCCCGGTTTATATCCTTCTGGATCAACTTCAACTGCAATAAAACCAATCATCTTTAATTTTTCAGTAATTTGTTTCAAAATATTATCATCAAATATAGATATCATTTTTTTATCTACTTCAATTTTTGCTGAACCGTTAATATCACGAACTCTGACTTGTTTTGCTTTTGTAAGTTGTTTAACAATAGTTTCACCGAATTCTATTCGGGTTAATTTTTCAGCAGTTACTCTTTGTCCCCAAGGAATTCTAGATGCCAAACATGAATTTGATGGTCTATCAAACACAGATAGCCCTATCAATTTTGCAGTTTCTCTAATTTTTGATTTTGAGAAATTAGTTTCTAGAAGTGGACTTCGAATTCCGTTTTGTTTTAATGCTTCAATTCCAGGCCTATAATCACCCAAATCATCAAGATTAGTCCCATCAACTATAACTTTAACACCATACTCTTTTGCCAATTGAATCAAACGACCCCCTAACTCCATTCTACAATGAAAACATCGATTAGAATCATTTTTTGTGAATTCCTCATTTTTAAGTTCATCATAATCTAAAAAAAGTTGTTGAATCCCAATCTCAGAGCAAATTTGTTTAGCAGTATAAAGTTCTTCTTCAGACAAAGTTTTGTAATCAGCAGTTACTGCAATAGCAGAATTTCCTAATTTTTGAAATGCGGCATATGCAACAAGTGCGCTATCAACACCACCAGAAAGTGCAATCATTACTTTATTTTTATCATCAAACCAATTTACAAGATCATTAAGATTTGTCATGGTAACTCTCCAATTTTTCAACTTCTTTTCTCAATAATATATCAGTCTCCTTAATTGATTTATCAAGAATATCAGATATTCTCTTCAAGTCATCAAATTCTATCTTAAAATCAGTTTTTCCTTTAAATGAAAATTTTTTGTAATTTGCCTGAAAAGATTGTCCATTTGAAATTAAAGAAACCTTATGCATTGATCTAGGAACAATGAATCGATTAGAATCAAAAACTCGGATTCCCAATGTTCCAGTTTCTAATACTAACGCATCAATTACTTTATCAATATTTTCATCAGTGCAAATTATAGATATAAGGTTTGTAGGCCTTCCTTTTTTTGTAATTCCTGGATAGATAGAAACATCACGTGCACCTTTTTTCATAATTTTCTCAATTAAATTTCCCAAAATTTCACCTGAAATATCATCCACGTTGGTTTCAAGTATTTTCACTGAATCAACTTTGAAGTTATTTTCAGAACCTCTAATAATTTTTAATACATTTGAAAAAGTTTCAAAATCTTTTTGCCCAGCACCATAACCAATTGAATTAACCTTGATTGATGGGTAATATTTTACAGATTCATGTACTAAGTTTACTAAAATACAGGCACCAGTTGGGGTTGTAAGTTCTTCATTCACATTATTTCCTTTAATAATTAAGTTTGAGTTTTTAAAAATCTCAAGAATAGCACTTGCCGGATTGGACATAGTGCCATGTGAAAATGTCACAGAGCCTCCTCCAACTGAAACAGGCAAACAAATAATTTTTTCATCAAACAATTTTAAATCTTCTAACGCAATTGTGATTCCAACAATATCCACAAGAGTGTCAATGCTAGAAGCTTCATGAAAATGAACAGATTTTTCAGGAATTCCATGAATTGTTGATTCTGAAAAAATCAGTGTGTCTATACATGATTTTGCAAAAGTTTTTGCTTTTTGTGACAATCCAAGTGCAAAGACTGAATTAATGATAGCTTTTTTAATTTCAGATCCTTTTCTTTCATGAACATCCTCGTCAATTTCTAAAACCAATTGAAAAGATCGAATTCCTTGTTTTTGAATTCTTTCAAAATCAATTTTTTTTATAGTTGAATTTGAAAGGAATTTTTCAGATTGGTTAATTCCATCAATTATTTTATTTTTATCAGCACCTAAATCAATCAACGAACAAAGAAGCATATCTCCAGATATGCCTGCAATTTGGGGATCAATTACAACAACCATGATTAAAAATTATGAAAAATGCTTATAAATTCGACTAATATATCATGAATTCCATTAGATTTAATTATCTAAAATTAACATCAATTTTTATGATTACAATTATCGGTTCTGGAAAAGTAGGCGGAGATGCTGCGTTATTCTCCGCATTAAAGCGATTAGATGATCAAATTTTATTGTTGGATGTAGCTAAAGGACTACCCCAAGGAGAAGCAATGGATATCAATCACATGTTATCAGAACAAGGAATTGATGTTGAAGTAAAAGGTTCTAATGATTTTGCAGATATGAGAGGTTCAAATGTGGTTGTGGTTGTGGCAGGTTCTGGAAGAAAACCAGGAATGACAAGGATGGATCTTTTGAAAATCAATGCATCAATTGTAAAGAGTGTTGTTGAAAATGTCAAAAAATATGCAGATAACTCCATGATAGTTCCAGTAACAAATCCACTTGATCCAATGGCTTACATCACATACAAAGTATCAGGATTTGATAGAAGCAGAGTATTTGGAATGGGAGGAATGCTAGATTTATCAAGATTTAGACAATTCATTCATGAAGCAACTGGACATTCTCGTGATTCTATTAGAGCATTAGTAATTGGTGAACATGGGGAAAATATGTTACCGCTGCCAAGATTTTCATCAGTATCAGGCATTCCATTATCATCTTTCCTTCCAAAAGAAAAATTAGATGAATTGGTTCAAAATACGAAACAAGTGGCAGCTAAAGTAATTGAATTAAAAGGTGCTACAGTACATGCACCAGGTAATGCAATTTCTGCAATTGTTGAATCAGTTGTAAAAGATAGAAAACAAGTCATCCCAGTTGCAACATATCTTGATGGAGAATATGGTCATTCAGATGTTACAATAGGAGTTCCAGCAATAATTGGAAAGAAAGGTGTAGAAAAAATAATTGAACTAGACCTAAATGATGAAGAAAAACAAGTGTTTAGCAAAGCAGTCGAAAGTGTAAAAGGTGCCATCTCAGGTATTGAGATCTAAGCCTTTTTTTATACTAACAAAGAAAAAACACCATTGGAAATTCATGAAATTTTAGAATCAGTAAAAATAGGAAAAATTTCAATAAACAATGCAAAAAAGCTTTTATCATTATATTCAATTGAAGAAGTAGAAGGATTTGTCAAGATTGATATCAATCGAAGAAAACGTAGAGGCATTCCAGAAGTAGTTTTTGCGGAAAATAAAGAACTAATTGAAATTAAAAAAATTGTAAAAAAAACACTAGAAAAAACAAATTCAGTGATCATTTCAAGGATTAAAAAAGAAGACTATCCAAAAATCATAATATTTGCAAAGAAATTAAAAGTAAAAATCAAGACTGGGAAAAATTCATCGACATTGCTATTATTTAAAAAACCAATTAAATTCCAAGGAGGGAAAATTGGAATTATTACTGCAGGTACATCAGACATAGGGGTAGCAGAAGAATCCAGATTAATGTGTGAAGCAATGAATTGTAAATGCATTACAAGTTATGATGTAGGGATTGCAGGTATTCAGAGAATTTTTCCAGTTTTAAAAGAAATGGTGAACGGAGAAGTAGATTGTATAATAGTTGCTGCAGGAATGGAAGGAGCTCTAGCTACTTTAGTGTCCACATTAGTAGATATACCAATTATAGGAATTCCAACATCTATAGGATATGGATATGGAGAAAAAGGTATTGCAGCACTTGCATCAATGCTTCAAAGTTGCTCGTTAGGATTATCAGTTGTAAATATAGATAACGGGATTGCAGCTGGTGGGATAGCAGCAAATATTGCCAATAGAGCAATTAAAAAAAATAATTCTAATTAAAATTACAAGATCAGTATCCTCGTAAATGATATATAAGATACCTAAACGATGTCTGGTAATTGGCTGGCAAACGTATTGTACTTACTGCTGATCGTAGTTTAATGACAAATTATCGAGGAAATTTCCTTTATGGGTTTATTGCATGTGGACCATATGAAGTACTTCCAGAATGGGTTTTTGATAAAGTATTTTGTCCTTCAGTAGAAACAGACCCAATTACAGGACAAGTCAAAGTTGCTCAAATAGGATTAAGAAGGATTGAGAGTTCATTAATTCAAGGAGGATATAAAAAAGAAGATGTATTCATGGCACATCCTGAAATGTTACAAAAGTCCATCGGACCAGATACTAAAGTTGTAGGAATTAACGTTATGGATCCACTAGGTATGGCTCCAGTTACAACAACAATGTCTCCAGAAAAATTATCCTATGTTGCAATGAAATTCAAAAAAATGTGTGCAAGTATTATTCAGCTTAAAAAGAAATATGATTTCAAGGTGGTAGTAGGAGGTAACGGCGCATGGGAATTAGCTAAATCTGATAGAATGAAAATACATGGAATTGATACAGTGGTTGTAGGTGAAGCGGATGAATTAGCTGTAGATTTATTTCAAGATTTAGAAAAAAATGATGCTCCAGAATTAATGCATTGTTTTGTAAGAAATTTAGAAAATATTCCAATTATTGAAGGACCTACAATTAATTCGTTAATAGAAGCAATGCGTGGTTGTGGAAGAGGATGTGACTTTTGTGATGTAAATAAACGATCAAAGAAAGATCTTCCATTAGATAGATTACAACATGAAGCAAAAACCAACTTAGATTATGGGTTTGATTCAATCTGGCTACATTCTGACGAAATGTTACTTTATGGGTGTGATAACAGAGACTTTATTCCAAATAGAGACGCCATAGTTGATTTGTGGAAAGGACTCAAAGGATTAGGAGCAAATTTTATTGGTACAACACATATGACATTTTCTGCAGTTGCAGCAGATCCTACGCTAATGCAGCAGATCTCACACATCAACGAACAAGATAGAACCGGAAGATGGCTTGCAACAAATTTAGGAATTGAGACAGTTTCACCAAATATGGTAAAAAAACATCTTGGTGTTAAAACAAAACCTTTTGCACCAGAAGAATGGGGCAGTGTTGTAAGAGAAGGTGCAAAAATCCTAAATGACAATCATTGGTTTCCAGCTGCTACAATCATTATCGGTTGGCCGGATGAAACACCAGATGATATTCAGTTTACTATAGATATGATGAGTGATTTTAGAGAGATGAACTTTAGAGGTTTAGTAGCACCTTTGTTGTATCAAGATTTCAGTGAAAAAAATTCAATGCATTTTGGAAACTTAAATGAAGCACAATTCACATTGTTTTGGAAGTGTTGGGAAAATAACTTACGTGTAATTAATGATATTATTCCAATTATTCTTAGAAATAAGACATATGGACCTCCAATGAAGGTGTTCATGTATGGAATTCTAAAGGCAGGTACGTGGGCAATCATGAGATATCTTCGAGGATTGTGCAAGGATTTGTTTAATGGAAGAACACCAGATGAAATTATTGATAAATATGCAAGAAGTAGATCAGTGTCTGCCCCCAAAATTCAAACAAAGAAATTATAGATTTTCAACAAAATTAGAATTCATCATCCATGCTTTCAATTCTTCCCAACCAAACTTCTTTCTATTTGCATACCATTATTCTTTCTAATTTTGAAAAAAAATTGTTTGTCAAGATAATCTTCAATTCTTTTTCCTGATTGAAAAACCGTAACTTTAAGAATTTTATATTGTAACGACAATCTTATGGCAATAAAAATAGGGAATCGTGCCATACGTTTGATCTTAAGTAATTACAACAAATCACAACGTGGATAATTATCTAGATATTTCAAAACACAAAATCATATTTAGAACAAAGGGAAAATTCTATTTTTATAGATTTCCAATAGCAATATCCGCTATAGTATTTCGTTTTGGTGTTAGAGAAATAAAGTATATTTTGTCTGCTCTTTCAATACTTTCAACTTTTTTGAAAGACTTTGATGCAACATCAAATTCATAAATTCCAGGCTCTAGTGAACCCTTTGCATAAAGCATAAGATATGTCTCTCCAGTTGCAGGACTAAGTGGAATAAATGACATCACGTAACTTTTGTAAGAATTAATTGGCATTGTATTTTTCATTGGGGGTGCAGCTGAAGCCATATACATCAGAAGATCTTCAACTGATTCAAATTCTTCATATTCAACATGCATGAAGTATCAAAATGTGTTTCAGTATAATAACCTACTAAAACAAAATTAGATTATTTTCTAGATTTGATATGTTGGTTAACTTTGAATCCAATTAATGCAGGTGCTACAATATACATTCCCAAATTGAGTGCAATTACAGAGATTCCAAGTCCTAGAACTTCAGCCTCTGAACCATCATCAGCCAAAGTCATGATAGATAGTGTAGAAACCATTGGGGTGATAAATGTCCTAACTGCCTGTTGGAACATTGGATTTTCTCGTTCCATATCAGCAATTGTTGGTGAGAATGAATAGTATAACTGGTTAAATCCAGACATGAATGCTGTACCAGAGGAGGTACTCATTACGGTGTTATCCCTAATTTCTCTGAGGAATTGAACCTGTGGTGCTAGTTCTGAGCCATAAGCTGCAGTTGCAATTAGACAACCACCACCATTTGGTTCTTCAGTTTTGATTACCTGACAAATTCCATTTACCAATTCAGTTCCTGCTCCACATGTTGGTTCTGGTTCAGGTGTTGGTTCTGGCTCAGGCTCAGGCTCAGTGGTTGGTTCTGGCTCTGTGGTTGGTTCTGGCTCAGGCTCTGTGGTTGGTTCTGGCTCAGGCTCAGTAATAACTTGTTCTCCACCAACATAGTTAATCGTAGTCTCACCAGAATTTCCAGCAAAACGTACATCAATAACATAATCACCATTTGTTTTCCATAGAACACCACCAGCTTTAAAATTAAATTGATATGAACCATCAGAATTTGGAGAAATTTGATTGATTGTTACAAGATTATTGTCAGGAGATTTAACTATAACAGTAATATCTTGTCCAAAATGTAAGGTAGAATCATAATTTCTAATATCACCAGATACAACGACATTATTACCATTTGAATAAATTGTTAATTCAGAAGATACAGATATTGGAGGAAGATTATGACTGTCTGCAAAAGCGGTACCACTAACACCATAAGACAAAATTGATATTGACAAAAATGCAAACGCTAGAAACCCAGTTAACTTCATTTTCGTTTTTTTCATGAGTTCAGAGTATTTATATTTTCAATGAAAGAAAAATTGACCAGGTTATATTCTAATGATACCTTTTTTGATCAAGTATTGAATTGACTTTACAAAGTCTTCATCAGATATTTGATTACTAGTCCACCATTTTGCATTATTTTTGATCCAATTTGGAAGTTCTTGTTCAGAAGCAGAGATTGTGGTATCAGGTACGATGATGAATCCTTCTTCAACAAGATATTCAATTCCTTTAATAAATTCGGAATTAGACATAAGATCAGAAGACCAGTATTTTGCATTATTTTTGATCCAATTTGGAAGTTCAGGATTTAACACTACAAATGAAATTGTATCCACATGTGAGTTGTTATGAGATAGTTTAATTTCGTAAATTCCAGTTAGAGAATTTTCATTAATTGAGATTATAGATTTATAGCTTCCATCACTTGAGAGAGTTGCCTCAAAATTCTGAGATTTTCCATCAGGAGTTGTAACATTTAGAGACAATGGCATTCCCCTTACATGATTATCAATACTTCCAGAAAGAATAATTTCTTCGACTTTTCCTAGATGAGGTTTTATAACATCATATGAGGTTAATTTAGGAGCGCTGTAAAAAGAAGGTACGGATTTACTCGTCAGTAAACTGTAAATGTTTGGATTGCCAAAATGATCTCTGGAATCATAGTATTTTGCATCAAGACTTCCACCTGCTGAAGAAATTAATGCAGTTCCAGATTTGTTACAAATTTGTGAAGGCATTTTAAACACACCCTCAAAAGTTCCGGTACTGGGTCCAGTTTCAACAAGAGTAAATCCAGTGGCACCTAAACCTCCATGTTCAATACCATTTATTGTACAACGTTTGTAACGAATGTCTTTGAGTTTAATTTCTAATAAAATCTGTCCATTTTTTCCCACAGTATCAACATTAGGGGAATTTGGATCATTGATGGTTGGATATATTTCCATTGTATCACTTTTTAAATTAAGATCAGGGTCGTTTAGAGTAATAGTAACAGGTTGACCAAATCGAAAAGTGGTTGAAGTAGTTGAAACAATTCCAGAATTTGTAGTAATATTAGATTTTGCGGATGTTGTAGTTGACACACCTACATTATCCATATCTGAATAAGATATTGTAATTCCTTCTTCATCAATTAATCTATCCGTTACAATAATTTTTATCTCATCGTCAATAGTTTGCGCAGTTTGAATAAAATTAGGATCAAGTATATTTAATTGATTAGTTACTGCATATTCAAAAGTACCTTCAAAAGTAGAAGAATTATCCTGAGTTTCTTCCAGTTCAAAACGATAAATAGAATTGTTTATGCTTTGATCATTTTCCAATCCAAAAGAAAAAAAATCAAAAATAATTGGTTGTTCATTTGTTTCGCTAGAAATAGACATCACCCCAACATCATCATCAGAAGAATCAAAATCAATCACAAGAAATACAGTTCCACTCTTATCGGAAATATCCATCACATCCAAATCATCAATCTGGATAAATCCTTGTGAGGATGAAATATCACCTACGTCAACTATGGAAATTGGAAATGTTCCAAGGGTTCCAAAAGAAAGAGTAAATGAAGTATCACTAAAATCAGAAATTCCAAAATCATTTTCAAATGATCTTAAATCATAATTAATCCAATTTGTGCCATATGTATTTGATTCAGATATATCAAGTAAAATAGAAGATAGAGACGAGGCTGAAATTCCCAAATTTATTGAAATCATTTCAAATGAACCATTGATTACAGTAGAGGTGTCAATCATCAATATGTCAGAATTGGAATCTGGTACAGATGAATTTGCGTCATCTCCAGATATAATAGGAGAAGTTGTATGAAATAATACATCCCGAGCATTCTCTAAAGTTGTAGGATGTCCAATAGTAATAGAAGGAACAAGTGCGGTTTCTCGAAATACATCCAAATCATCACGAGCACCAGTGTTTAAATTTTGATCAGGATCTATCAAAATTACAGGATATTCAGTCCCAGGACGTAGAGCTCCACTACTTTCAATAGTTAGAACAGGTTCACTTAATGAAACAGAAGCTGTTGAAAATCCTGTTAAAACAGAAATAGAGTCTTGATTGTAGTTAATTTGTCCAGTTTGACCACGTGGGGCATCTTCAAGAATCCCTATTGTGGATTGATCATTTGAATCAAAGCTTTCAAAAATTCCGGAGTTTGGTCCATTTTCTACTAAAGTTATAATTTGTTGAAAACCAACTGTAGATGGAACACTGTCGTCATCTACCGAAGAATCTGGTTGATCACTATTTGTTTTTAATTCGATTATGTTTCCAAGTTCTAAAGAGAGTTTACCATTATCTTCAAATCCTAAAGCAGAGAGATATGGAACCAAATCAACCAAACCTGCCCCACCATTTGCAGAATCAGAGCCAGTATTATCATATGCCTGATAAAATGTTGAAGGAGGAGAACCAATATCAAATGTCCAGGAATCCTCATCTGTAGGATCTTGGTTTAATTGAAAGTCATTAATTATTAAAAAAACTTCTGCTCTTTCTGGGTAAACATCTCTATCAATATTAAATGAAATATTTTCCATGTCATCATATTTCAAATCAACTCTTTGTGCACTTCCTCCGGGATTATATTGGATAGTTACATCATCAAACGAAAATAATTGTATGAATGGCCATGTGTCAATATTGATGCCAATTTGGCCATCACCAGAAGGAGAATTTGTATTTGGAGATTTTGCTTTTCTAACAACATTATTACTGTCATTAACATTTCCATTACAATTGTTATATGGATATGCTACACCATCTGCATCATTAAGATTAACACCTATTGTAGCAGTACCTTCTGTCGTAGTACAAATGGAACCAAAATCCAAACCCTTTCCAGGTAAACCAACAGTAGAATCAGCAATCCTTGCCTTGTCAATATTTGCAAAATATGCATACCAGTTTCCATCAGTGGCCTGTACCATTCGTAAATTTTTACCATTTAGTGTAACGTCAGGTTCCCCTTGTCCTTGGTCAGTATCATGAAGATCATTATCTCTAATAACAACCTCCACCACCATTGAACCAGAGAAATGATTGTCAAATTGAGAATTTTCAGCAGATATAAACAAGTTAGGATTACTTGATGCCTCAGCATCAATTATAGGAATTAGTACTATTATTGAAAAAGTTGTCATCAAAGCAAAATATTTCAAATTCAACATGATCCTAAAACCGAATCTTATCACAAATAATGTTGTCGTATCATTCCCCCTTAGAAAACTGTAATACGGGATTCAAATTATCAAAAAAGAAGGAAAATGTTTGTTCAAAGAACTAAAGTCTTACAGATTTCACTTTTAGCTATATTTTCAGCATTTTTAGTGGAGTTAATTTTTGGACTAATCTCAAACAGTCTAGCACTCATTACTGATAGCATTCATGCATTGTTAGACAGTGTAGTTACTCTTGTTTTACTCTTAGCAGCAAGATGGGCAATCAAACCACCGGATGCTGAACATACCTATGGACATGGGAAGATTGAATCATTAGGCGGATTAATTGGAGGAATAGTAATTTTTTTGATTGCTTGTTTTTTTATTTATGAATCCATAAACAGATTACAAAGTCCACCCCCAAGTATTTTGCCAGGATTATTTGCAATAATTGGAGGACTGTATACAATTGGAATTGATTTTTTCAGAATAATTCTCTTAAGAAAATCTATTAAAAAAATTGGAGGTGCTACTCTTAAAGCAGATTTTTATCATGCGTTCATGGATCTTGGTTCTACATTAGTTGCAATTATCGGAATCATTTTGGTTTCATATGGATTGTACTTTGGAGATTTTGTTGCAGCGTTAATTTTAGGAGGATTATTGGCAATACTAAGTGTAAAACTAGTTTATAAAACAGCATTAGATTTAACAGACATAATATCTCCAGAACTGGTGAAAAAGGTTAGAGAGATTTCAATATCAACAGAAGGAGTTATCAATGCAGGACCAATACTTATGAGGAAATCAGGAGATACAATTTTTGCAGATGTCACTATCTCATTAAGAGGAGATACTAGTTTTGAAAAAGCTCATGAAATTAGTGTCAGTGTTGAGAAAAACATAAAAAGTAAAATATCTAACGCAGCAACAACGATCCATTTTGAGCCAAATTGGAAGGACGTACCACCAGATGCAAAAATCCTAGAGATTGCAAAAAGTGTTGACGGTGTTAAGGGAGTTCATAATGTAACTACACATAAAACAAAAGGAAACACATATTGTAATTTGCACGTAATGGTGGATAGAGAGATTAATCTCTTATCGGCTCATAAAATTTCTGAAATAATTGAAGAAAAAATTCAAGAGCAATTACCAAACATTATGCATGCCACAATCCATCTAGAACCATTTGTAACAGTTCCTGAAAATTTCAATATAGAAGATATTGAAACTGAAGAAAAAATTAAAACAATATTAGAAAAATATCCAGAAATCAAGAAAATAGGACGCATATTATCTTTGAAATTTGAAAATATTCTCAAGATAGATATTGATTGCTCATTTAACAAGGAATTATCGATTGAAAAGGTTCATGATTTGACATCAGAGATTGAACATATCATTAGAGCGGAAATTAAAAATTCGGTAATTACAATCCATCCAGAACCAAATTAAATCAAGATACTTGTCAAATACATCACCAACATACCTGCTGCAAAACCAGATATTACAGCTAAACTAGAGAGATTTTTGTCGCTTTCCTCTTGAATCCACTTCAGTATAACAACAATCACTTGAAAAATGGCACCTGCTCCAATTGCAAGAAAGATTACTGATGTGAATGGAGAATATACAAAACCGCCTATCCATGCACCAAAAATGGCAGGACTGCCAGCAATTAACCCCATCGCTGCTAGTTTTCCAAGCATTAATTTTCCTCTGGACATTGGAGCTGCAATAGCAATCCCTTCAGTAGTATTATGCAAAGCAAATCCTACAATTAGAAAAGTACTAAATGCAACAGACCCCATCCCAACAGCTGCACCAATGGCAAGTCCTTCACCAAAATTATGCAATCCAATTCCGATAGAAATCATCAATGCAATCATAACAGGTTTTGTGAGTTTTGAAGAATCAGCTAATTTGACTAGCTTGTTTCCAGAATAATATAGTCCAAGAAAAGACAACACTACAGCTGTTGACACAAGTAAAGTCCCATTGAAACTATCAGCTAAACTCTCATCAGAGATTTCCACGGCTTCTTCAATAGAATCAATTGCTAAGAAAAGCAACAATCCAGCAGTCAATGCCAAAAAGAAATGATATTTTTGCTTACTAATCTTTTTGATAAAGGGAAGCCACAATAGGCCAATCATTACAGGAATAATTCCAACGTATGTTCCAATTATTGCAAAAAATATTGCAAGATCAAAAGTTAACTCTAATGCAGGAGCGGCGGCTTCAATTTTTTTTTCAAATCTAGTCCCATCTTCAATAGTAATTCCAATAGTGTATGGTTCGGCTTCATTCCACTCAAATGGAATTCTAACTAAAGTAGTTTCAAATCTTTCTAAAAATCGATCAGGTTCCACAGCAGCTGGTTGAATTCGATCATTTACATCAGCCATAACTACTTCAATAGGAATTGGACCAGTGTTTCTAACAGTAGCTTGAATTTCGGAATCAACAAAATCCACTTTTTCAATAGTAATTTCAGGTAGAGCAACTCCAAAATCTAACAAATCGGCCCCTGGACCAAAAATGTAGACCATCATTAGAATAATGAAAACAAATGGGATTATCCCACTAGCAATAACTTTCCATTTGGATGAAGTATTATTAAGTTCCACGAACTAACTCCTGTGTATTTTTTTTACTATTCTCACTTACAAGGAATATTCCAACCCATCCTTTTTCTGAAAATTCTACTTTGTGAGCATGGAAGAGATATTTCCCAGGATAATTATATTCAAATTCCATTATCCCACGCTCAGTTTGAGATAAGGTAATCATATCGGTGTAAAATGATGGAACAAGATCAGTTCCTGTGGGATAATATTTGTACAAATTACCATGAAGATGAAAATTATTTATTGGATCAAATTCTACCATGTTGACTACATAAACTCGGATTAATTCATTGGTGTTAATTTGGATTGGATGATGTTGGTAGTAGAAAGGAATAGTATTTGCAGCGTAAAAATTATTTTCAGTGTCAAAATCAGTATCTAAACCATTTAAGACCATGATCATTTCATCAGCCGGTTGACGTTCTTCTTTTGGATCAACAATGAATACACCATAGAGACCATGGACAATATGTTCTTCAAGTGGCATTACATGACAATGATAAGGGTGAACACCTACAGGGCCAGCCTCAAATTCATATAGAAATCGTCCGCCATTACCTCCTACAGGTTCAAAAACTCCATCCATTTCAGCTGGATGAATCCCATGAAAATGCATTGTGTGTTCTTTGGAACCATTATTGATAAAATTAATTCTAAGTAGATCTCCTTCTGTAGCTCTAATAGTGGGACCAGGAACTGTCCCATTAAAAGTCCAAACATTGTAAAACACACCAGGTGAAACCTCCATGATTTTATCATCTTCAGCGATAATGGTAAATTCTCTTACGACAGTACCATCAGGTAATTCCGAAACCTGACCATAGTTGAAATTTCGTAAGTATTCCATTGGATCAAAGTCTACAGTTGATACAGCATACAGCGGATCAATAATTTCTCCAGATGTTTGTACGACGGCTCCTGAATGAGTTACAAATGTTTTTGGTTCAGATTGAGCATCAGAAAAAGTTGGAAAAAGGGCAATTACAGAAAATCCAATTACTAATGAAATCAATAAAATCATAGTAATAGAACGATTAATTTTCAGGATACACAGAAAAATGAAATTCTTAATTTAAATTTACCCCAAGCTAACTTTTTTAGCCTAATCTAATTTTTTTATACAAGGCTAATAAATTTTAAAAAAATTAGGTTTAAACTAAAGAGAATCAGGCTTAATCTGTGCAAAAATCAGGATTAATTATTGTTATTTTGGGATTGTTAATTGTCACAGGATTAGTAGTATCAATAGTTGGAAACCAAGTGACTTTGGAGGGGATAAACCAAGGGAACGGAGAAGTAAGTTCAACACAAACAGTTACAATTTCAGTAGACTTTGACATGGAGAAAACCCCAATAGGGATTTTTGCAGTTCAAGTAATGGAATTTAAAGAAAATACAATATCCATCAAAATATTAGATCCGTCAGACATTGAAATAATTTTTCAAGAAGTAAATGATGATACCATCGAAGAAAAATTTGATGTGTTGGAAACTGGAACTTACCAATTAGTAATTCAGAGTTCCAATGATGAAGGAATTTATGTTACAGGAGCAATTGGGCCACTTCCTGATGGAAACAAAAAAAATATTATTTCAATCATCTCCACATCTACACTTCTCATTGGCATGATAGGATTAGTTGTAATTGGAATATACGGAATTAAAAATAGGAAGAGATCAGTTTAGGTAGCTATCCATTTTTTCTAGTTCACTAATGGCTGTATCAAAATTATCGCTATTTTCAACTATACTTGTAAGTTTATCAGAATTTGCAGAAAGTAAACATTTTCCATCATTAGAGTTTTTAGAAATGAATCCATGCTCAATCAAATATGAAAGCCTCTCAAGAACTTCTAATTCAGAAATGGATGATTGTTGGGCTAAAAATGAACATTCTTTTTCACCATCCTCTAGTTCTGCCAAAATAGAAGAAGTGATAGGATCAAACATGCAATCTACGATTTTTTCTCTATCAAAGGTTTCATCCATTCCTACAAAATAATAAATTTAGAAAGTTATAACTTTTTGAATAAATCGCTCCAATAAGATAATTAAGAAAAAGACATCGATAAAATCATGCAAAAACTTTGTAGTCAAGATCCAACTGGGAAAGGAATACACTGCTTTTGTGTAGATATAGATGCTCAACGAGGAGTCAAAAAATGCTGTAAATGTAATCAATGGAATGTTCAAGGTAACGACTGGACTAATGATGAAGACTTTAGATAATTTAGTTCAAAAGTGCATAAAAGATAAAATTATAATAAAAGAAAATTTCAAAAATCATCTAATTTGATGCCCAGTATGGTTTTTATCTGGGATTCCTTGAATTTGTGAATACTTGAGCACCCAAGAATACAGACATATTGTTAGAATTGTAGGAAATGATATCCTAGGAGAGAAGAAAATAGTAGTAGGATTAACCCAAATCAAGGGCATTGGTTATAGTTTTGCTACTGCAATTCTTGACACCCTTAAAATTAACATAAATTCCAATATTGGCAACCTAACTGAAGACAATGTGCAAGCAATTGAAAAATTAATCTTAGATCCAATTAGCGCAAAATTCCCAATTTGGTTTCTTAATAGAAGAAAAGATATTGAAACTGGAGCAGATTTACATTTGTTAACATCAGACATACCATTCACATTAAGAAATGATATTGAAAGAGAAAGGGTTGCTGCTAGTTGGAGAGGTTATCGTCACATGAGTGGTCTTAAAGTTAGAGGGCAAAGAACTAGAACTTCAGGTAGAAAAGGTGGAGCAGTAGGAGTCGCTAAAGGTGGAATGGCAGCACCAGTTAAGAAAGGAAGTGCAGGTGCTCCAGCAGCAGATCCAGCAGCAGCTCCAGCAGCAGCTCCAGCAGCAGCTCCAGCAGCCGATACAGCAGCCGAGGAGAAAAAATAGGTGTTTTGAATGGGAGATCCAAAATACTCACGTAGAGTCTGGAAAAAACCAAAGAGACCTCTTAATTATGAATTAAAAATGGAAGAGTTGAAAACTCTCGGTACATTTGGGTTAAGAACTAAAAGAGAATTATGGAAAGCACATACAGAATTATCACGTGTAAGACATCAAGCTAGATCATTACTTGCATTAAGACAAGAAGTTAGAGAAGAGAAAGAACCAATCTTAATGAAGTCTCTTGCACGAATTGGTTTAGTAAGTCCAGAGGCAACGTTGGATGACGTACTTAATCTAAATGCAGATGATTTACTTTCACGAAGATTGCAAAGTATCGTTACAAAAAAACTTGGATTTAAAACACCATATCAAGCAAGACAAGCAGTAATTCATGGTCACATCATGATTGGCGATAGAAAAATAGACATTCCATCATATACAGTCAAAGTTGAAGAAGAGGACGGTATTCATTTTACACCGGAATCGAAAATTCCAGAAATGTTAGAAAAAACTAAAGCAGAAGAACCAGTCATTGAGGCTGCTGCTGAAGAAACACCAAAAGCTGCTGCTGAAGAAACACCAAAAGCTGCTGCTGAAGAAACACCAAAAGCTGCTGCTGAAGAAACACCAAAAGCTAAAAGTTCTTCAACAGAATAATTAAAAAAATAGATTATTAGTAATAGTCTCAATTATTATGTATTCAACTATTTATTATTGTTTAGAGTACAGTATTAATTGTAAAAAAATTAAAAAGAATAGAACATCATAAATACAGACAATTCTAAAAAATAGTAATTAGGCATAATTGAATAATAATAAAATTTAAAAAATCAAAAAACAGTTAAAGAATAAAGGGGATAATTCAAAGATCATTCCAATAAACTACTATCAAACTATACAGATCTTAGAAAATAATCAGAGTAAGATTATCCTAAAAAATAGCAAGATTAGTTACAATGAAGTAAACAATCGATGATATTCTTTTTCTGCCATATCTA
>JAOUAY010000065.1 GCA_029860565.1 Candidatus Nitrosopumilus sp. | reverse complement strand
ATTCAACCGGACTTCCTAAAGCAAGCATTTGAAAACCCATATTCACTAAACTCTTTGTAGATTTTCCAACAAGATCAAAATGTTCTCCCCCTTGAATTGGGCCAATCCAGATTTGACCGTTATCTTCACTTTCTTCAAGTGTTTGTTTTGAAACTTTGAGAGTATGTTTTACATATGCTTCTGCTTTTTTAATTGGCATTCCATATCCTGTAGGTTTATCAAGCGGTATTGCAAAATCAGTTAAAATTCCTTTTTCAAAACTTGCCATTTCTGGCGGTAGTACTTCTACATCTCCGTATTCCAGAACTTGATATCCTCCAGAATCTGTCATGATTCCCCCATCGAAATCTATTATTTTATGAATTCCTTTTTTTACTGCCTCATCACCATAATTATTTCTTGTAATGTATGCATTGGTAATTACTAAATCAAATCCAATTTCTTTAATTTTTTTAGATGGAATTGTCTGCTTTACTGGATGAATAACTGGAACAAATGCAGGCGTCTCAATTTTTCCATGATTTGTATATAAAGTTCCAATCCTTCCAGCTAAATCCGTTTTAGATATTTCAAACAAGTAATTACACAAATTTTGAAGCATTATTTAATCAATCAACAAAAAATTTTCCCAAATCATTATTTTTTTTCACTAATTCAAGCCAATCTACTTCTTCATTGCCCTTATTACTAGAAATCAAATTAACTATTTTTTCTACTGTCTCTGAGATAGTTTTCTTACTGATATTAATCTGAAATACTTTCTCTTGGAATTTACTAATTGCATCATGAGCGATAATCCCTAATACTTCACTACCTGTATTTTCTTTAATTTTTTTATCAGAGTATTTTCTTTTTTTGTAAACTGAGATTAGATCATAAGGGTTTCTTCTCAAAACAATCATTATCTTTATCTTATTTTTATGTAAAACATATGGTGCCAAATGTCCTACGATTATATTTTTTTCAGAAATTTTTTGCTCAAGTATTTTTTCTAATTTTTCAATGTCTACGTCGTTTGTGTCCTCATTTTTTTCAAACAACCCTGAGTCTTTTGCAATTTTATTGATGTCTACTATCGATAACTCAAGAATATCGGCAATTTTTTCTGTGATTGTATGTTTACCAACCCCTGGATTTCCAGTAATTACTATTGACATAACACAAAATCATAATTAACTAGATTAAACGATTTCTGCAATACTAATAAGTAGAATTGGATTTTTGACAGTATTGCAAATTGGTTTACTAGGAAAAGCAAACGTTGGAAAATCAACATTTTTTTCTGCTGCAACTGAAACACCTGTGGCAACGGGAAATTTTCCTTTTACAACAATCGAGCCAAATATTGGTGTGGCGTATGTAAAAGCAGATTGTGCTTGCACACATTTTAAAATTCAACATGATAATCAATTATGTGTTAATGGCACTCGTTTCATTCCTGTAAAACTTATTGATGTTGCTGGACTAGTTCCAGGTGCACATGAAGGAAAAGGATTGGGAAATCAATTCCTTGATGATGCAAGGCAAGCTGAAGTCTTAATTCATGTTGTTGATATTGCGGGAACAACTGATATTCAAGGACAACCTGTTCCGGTTGGAACTCATGATCCTTTAGAAGACATTGCATTTGTTCAAGATGAGTTTGATCAATGGTTTGTAAACATTCTCAAGAGAGAATGGGATAAGATTACCCGTGAAATAGATCAAAAAAGAGCAAAACTTACTGACGGTATTGCAAAGCGGTTTTCTGGATTAGGAATCAAAGACTATCAGATACATGAAATATTACAAAAACAAGGACTTGTTGCTAGAAATCCAAAAGAATGGAAAGATTCTGATATTGAAATTTTTGTCAAAGAATTAAGAAAAAATACAAAACCTATGATCATAGCTGCAAATAAAGCAGATCTTTGTCAAGATCTTGATATTCTAAAAAAAGTTTCAGATGTGATAATTCCTTGTAGTGCTGAAACCGAATTACTTTTACGAAAGGCATCAAAAGCTGGAATTGTAAATTATTCTTCTGGTGATGAATGTTTTACAATTGTGGATGACAAAAAAATTCTTCCCTCACAACAAAAAGCACTTGAATTAGTAAAATCTGTTTTTTCTAAAATCCCATCAACTGGCATTCAAAAAATTCTAAACACTGCAGTATTTGACTTACTGAAGTTTATCGTTGTATATCCTGTAGAAGATGAAACTAAATTAATTAACAAAGATGGAGTTGTTTTACCTGATACAAAATTACTTCCACAAGATTCTACTGCAAAAGATTTGGCTACTTTAATTCACGCAGATATTGCAAAAGGTTTCTTACATGCAATTGATTGTAAAACTAAACAAAGAATTAGCGGTGATCAGAAACTAAAGAATGGCGATGTGATCAAAATTGTATCTACATTAAGTCGTGGATAATATGCTTGGTTTGGGTATTGAAAGTACAGCTCACACATTTTCTTGTGCCATCATTGAAAAAAAAGGAAATAATGGAAAAATTCTTTCAGATATAAGAAAAATATATCGTCCTGCAGACGGGGAAGGAATTCACCCTCGAGAGGCATCTCGTCATCATATTGAGAATAGTTCTATAGTATTATCTGAATGCCTAAAAAAGGCAAATATAACTATCAAAGATTTGGATATTGTTTCTTATGCTGCAGGTCCAGGATTGGGGCCATGTTTGCGTGTTGGTGCAGTAGTTGCAAGATCTTTATCCTCTTTTTATAAAATTCCAATATATCCTGTAAATCATGCAATTGGTCATATTGAATTAGGAAAATTACTAACTGGTGCAACAAACCCTTTGGTACTTTTAGTATCTGGAGGACATACTATGTTGTTGGCATTTCTTAACAAACAATGGAGAGTTTTTGGTGAAACTTTAGATATTACATTGGGTCAACTACTTGATCAATTTGGCAGATCCATCGGTTTTGCTTCTCCATGTGGAAAAAATATAGAGGAATTAGCATCTACATCTTCAAACTATGTTACACTACCTTATTCTGTAAAAGGAAATGATGTTTCTTTTTCAGGCTTATTATCTGCAACAAAATCTGTAGCAAAAAAAAGTAAAACTGATGCATGTTATTCTCTTCAGGAAACTGCTTTTGCAATGATTAGTGAGACTGTAGAACGTGCATTATCATTTACACGCAAAAAAGAATTGATGATAGTGGGTGGCGTTGCAGCCAACAAAAGATTATCTGAAATGCTTCAAAATGTTTGCAAACGTCATGGATGTAAATTTTATGTGGTTCCAATACAATATGCAGGTGATTGTGGAAGCCAAATTTGTTGGACTGGACTTTTAGAATCAAAAGTCAAACAAGGCACTTTGTTAAAAGATACTTTTGTAAAGCAATCTTGGAGGTTAGATTCAGTTATAGTTGATTACTGATTTTTATATTCAGTAACTTGTTTTTCAATAGTTTTAAACCAATTATTTGTACCCATTGTTCCAAACTTGTAAGTTTGTTCACCTTCATCTGTTTTTACAGAAAAACATACTTTTTTCATTAGTAATCCTTCCTTCCATGTTTTAATTACATCTTTTAATGAAATATCTAATACCGTATCTCCAAAGTGTTTAGAAAAATCCATTATTCTTGCATTAGTTTTATCAAATGCCAATCTTTTATTTGTTAATGTTAGAATACCTGGACCTAATTTATCCTCACTACAATCTTCTTGTTTTATTCTTTTTTCCCCTTCTTCCATGATTAACTTTTATTGAATTCTTTTGAATATAACGTTAATGAAATTATTGAAAAAAGGTGCAGAAGCAGATCTATATCAAACTAAATGGCAAAATTCCAAAGCAATTTTAAAAATTAGAAAAATAAAAAATTATCGTAATTCTTTACTTGATTTAAAAATACGTAAACAAAGAACAATCAAAGAATGTCAAATGATTTCATTTGTTAAATCATTTGGAATACCTACACCTTTAATTTATTTTGTAAATTTGAAAACTACTTCAATTATGATGCAAGAAATTCCTGGAACACCTGTTCATGATTTACCTGAATCAAAAATTGTTGAATTATCTAAAGATATTGGAAAATTGGTTGGCACTTTGCACAAAAATGGGGTTATGCATGGTGATTTAACAACTTCAAATTTTATTTTATTCAAAAAAACTGTCTTTGTAATTGATTTTGGATTATCTCAAAATACAATAAAATCTGAAGATCATGCTGTTGATTTGAGATTAATCAAAGAAATTCTCAATAGTGCTCATGCTAAAATTATGCTATCCTCTTGGGAAAATTTTCTACATGGATACAAATCCATAGTTGGAAGTGCCTATTATGCTAAAATAACTAAGCTAGTTTCAGATATAGAAAGTCGTGGTAGATATGCAGAAGTCGTTTGATCTATTTTTTGTATCTTCAAATAATCACAAATATCATGAGGCAAAAAAAATTTTGGATTCTTTTGGGATAAAACTTGGTTTTTTAAAATCTGATTTAGAAGAAATTCAATCAAATTCACTTAACGATATTGCAATAAAAAAAGCAAGAAGTGCATTTTCTAAACATAAAAAACCCATCATTATTGAAGATGATGGGTTATTCATTAGTTCGCTTGAAGGTTTTCCCGGCCCATATTCATCATATGTTTTCAAAACTATTGGAAATAAAGGAATTCTTAATCTCTTAAAAAATAATAGAAAAGCAAAATTTGTTTCGATCATTACTTATTGTGACAAAACAATTTTAGAATCTTTTGATGGAAAACTTAATGGAACTATATCAAAATCACAAAAAGGAAAAGGTTGGGGATATGATCCAATATTTATTCCAAAAAATTCCAATAAAACATTTGCCGAAAATAATAGCAACAAAAATGAATTATCTCACAGATACAAAGCACTAAAAAAATTTTCTAATTGGTATTTGCACAAGTAGGAATAAAACGATCAATAAACCGTTCATTATTTTGTAGAATTGAAATCCTTGAAACTATACTTTCATCCATTATTGAAAATATCTTACTTTGTTTTGTAATTTCTTCACTAAATTTTTTTATTTCTTCCATTTCCAACATATTTGCATGCTCCAATCTATTAGTTGAACGTCCAATGTGCATGTATGATTTAATTTCAATAAAGTGTGGACTTGCTTTTCTAAACATTTCTGCAAATGCTGGGATTGATTCCTTTTGATCATTGTAATCTCTAATCAAAGTAATTCTTAACACTGTCCTAGTATTCAAATCCTTTAACATACAAAGTGTTCTATTCCATCTTTCCCATGAATCATCATATCTTGGTTTGTTTATTCTCATAAATGATTCATAGTCTGCAGCATTTGTTGACAGGTATAATTGGGTTGGCAATGCATCTTCATCTTGTAATTTTTGAATCATATCTGGTTCTTGCCCATTAGTTACAAGAAAAATTGACTTTGTTTGTTCTAATGAATTTAGATATTTGATCAGTTTTGGTAATTTGGGATACATTGTAGGTTCACCAGAAAGTGAGATTGCATAATGACTGGGTAATAATGATTCATCCAATCTTTGTTTATCGTTTCTTGAATCTCCGTAAAACCCATTGATCAGTTTTTTTCTTTCAGCCATTAACTTTGTTAAAATATCTACAGGCTCTGCAACTTGTTCTAGCTCCATATTCATTGAATCGTAAAATTCCATTGGTCTCCAACAATATACACATCTATTTTCACAATACATGCCAGCTGGTGAAAATTCCATACACCTATGAGTTGAAATCCCATAAAATTTGTGTTTGTAACAACTTCCTTCATGTTTGAATGATTTTTTTGTCCAGTGACATAGTCCAACTGTTGAATGATCGGAAACACCATACTTTGCTTTTTTTAATTGTGCGGTAATTGCAGGTTTGATCTGAATTAACTGATCTTCTTCTTCAACGGTTTCACCTGAACAACTCATGAATTCAGATCGTGTTTTACTTTACTTAAATTGATCGAGATTTTTGTCCAACATGGAAACTTTTCTCAAAACTATTGATATTCTTAGTTGATTTTAGAGTGAGGTTTAATAACTGGATCCTAGAGGTAATTTTAGGCATTGAAAAAAATACACTCATTATCGTTTCTATTGTTGCTTGTAACTACCTTAACCAGTATGCCTATTAGCCCAGTTTTTGCTGCTGATGACTCAGACCGTGATGGCGTTTCTGATTCTATTGACGCATGTCCTAATTTACAAGAGGATTATGAAGGTGCAATTGATGGATGTCCATC
Source organism: Candidatus Nitrosopumilus sp. (assembly GCA_029860565.1). Taxonomy (GTDB): domain Archaea; phylum Thermoproteota; class Nitrososphaeria; order Nitrososphaerales; family Nitrosopumilaceae; genus Nitrosopumilus. The sequence continues at coordinate 489 of JAOUAY010000065.1, read as the reverse complement.
AAATTTTGTTCCGTGGTATGATGAAGACTATGACGGAATAGAAGATCACCTTGATCAATGTCCAAATCTTAAAGAACGTTATAACAAGTTCCAGGATGAAGACGGCTGTCCTGACACAATTCCTGGAAGTGGTACTGGAGGAGCTCCTGATTCAGATGGTGATGGTTTTATTGACTTGGTTGATTTGTGTGCAAACCAACCAGAAACTTTTAACGGTATTTTAGATAGAGACGGCTGTCCGGATTCTTATGGTTCTGGCGATAGAGATAGAGATGGAGTTGCAGATTATTTAGATGAATGTCCATTAAGTGCTGAGACTTACAACAGATTCCAAGACGATGACGGCTGTCCTGATTCTGTAGATGATTTTGCTTTTGTTGATTCAGATAATGATGGCATTCAAGATAAAATTGATTTGTGTATAACAGAACCTGAAGTGTATAATGGTTATAGAGATATTGACGGCTGTCCAGATGTTTCATTAGATTT
>JAOUAY010000224.1 GCA_029860565.1 Candidatus Nitrosopumilus sp. | reverse complement strand
GTTACTCCAAGAGAAGAAGAGATTGGATTGGACTTAGCCCAGCATGGTGAACGTGCTTATGTTAATGAATAAACTAAGTTAACATACAAATTTTATCTTGAGGTAGTGACACGTATGAGTTGTATTTCTTATTATATAATTTTGATTTAATATTTAAAAATCAATATTCAAGTAATTAAGAAATTCATTTAGGTATTAATTTTTATTTTTGTTATGATGTATAATTAAATTCTGAAATTATTACACAATAATTTTGTGTGTTGCATGTCTACTCTATATCTTTTTTAATAACCTGATATTAACATAAACATGAAGAGACTTGAAACCATAATCAAGAGTGATAAACTTTCTGAAGTAGTTAATGCACTTACATCTGCAGGGGCAAAAGGCTTAACCGTGACAAGCATAAAAGGTAAAGGTTCTGGAGAGCGACCCATGCTTCGAGCTGGTCGAGGAACAACACAATTTCGGGCTGAATACAATACCATGGATTCTATCATGACAATTGTAGATGACTCAGATGTAGAAAAAATTTCCCAAGCAATTGCAAATGCAGCTTTTACTGGAAAGAGCGGTGATGGAATAATAATCGTTACCGATGTTGTTCAAGTAGTTAATATTGCCAGCAAAAAGACGAATTCAGAAGCATTATAATAAGTGATATGATATTTCATTTTACTTTTTTTCTTTTTTGATTTGATCCATCAATTTAGATCTGATCATTTCATCTAAATCATGTTAATCTCTACGACTGAACTTGATTCGATTTTAAATGATTCTAATGTCATTATAGCTGATACTCGTTCCTTCAAGGAATATTCAGAAGGTCATATTACAGGAGCTGTACATTTAGATCTGTTTGCATTTCATTGGATTGATACAACAAAAGAAGGAATTGAAAATTTCAACAAACAAACACAAAATCTCCTCTCATTTCTTGGAGTAACATCAGAAAAAAAAGTCATCTTTTATGATTCTGTATCTGGAATGTTGGCAGCAAGAGGAGTCTGGATGTTGATGTATTTTTCACATCAAAATGTTTCAATGTTAGATGGAGGAATTACAAAATGGAAAAAAGAAAATCTTCCACTGGAGACAAAATCTAATGGTTTCAAACCATCTAATTTTTCAGGAAAAATCAATCCAGATATTATTTCAGGATTTGAGTATGTTCGAGATAATCTCAAAAATGTGAAAATCCTTGATGCACGTTCTACTGGAGAATATGATGGAAATATAGTTAGAGCCGCTCAATCTGGACATATTCCAAATGCAATCAATATTGATTGGAATCAAAATATCTCTGAAGATGGCACTTTCAAAAATGATGAAGAATTATCTAAAATGTATGAAATTCCGAAAGACTCTGAAATAGTCACTTATTGTCAAGGGGCATATCGGGCAGCCAATTCCTTTTTAGTCTTAAAAAAATTAGGATTCAAAAATGTTCGAGTTTATCTTGGATCTTGGGGCGAATGGGGTAACAAGCCAGAATTACCTGTAGAAAAATAGATACCACTGACTAGGTAAGTCCACTACTCTGAAAGAAAATCTTTAGCCTCAAAAAATCCAGTCAATTCCTTTGAAAGCTGCTCAGAAAACAATCCAAATAATTCAAAATCAAGATGATTCAGTTTTTTCTTGCTAAACATCGCAACTACAGCAACTGCATTTCCTTTATAGGATAATGGATAACCTGCAAATGATTTGAGCTTTTCTTTTTTTGCCCAATCATGTATTTTTATTCGTGGATCATTTACTACATCGTTTGAAACTACAGGTTTGTTGGTTTTGGCAATATGTCCAATTTTTAATGAATTAATTGATACTTTTGAAAAACTGCCATCAATTTGTGTATATTTTCCAGCACTAAATTTGAGAATTAGTTCTTTTCTTTGTTTATCCACAAACCAAATTCGTGCAAAAGATGCGCCAAAATATTTTACAACACATTCAACAATCTCTTGAAATCTATCATTAATGTTATCATATTTTTTTAATGATTCTAAAATTTCATAAATTCTTCTTTTTCTTTCTTTTATTTCCTGTTCATCATAAATCATGTATGGAGATGATTTTATGGTGTTTGATTCATAGGATCGAAAGTCTGAAATTAACTCACCAAATCTATTTAGAAAATTATTTGTTTCAAGATCATATTGCTCAA
>JAOUAY010000223.1 GCA_029860565.1 Candidatus Nitrosopumilus sp. | reverse complement strand
GATTCTGTACTTTGCATTTCTTAAAGCTCCACGTAAATTTCATCGGCGTCTATTTTAACATTGTATACGTTAAGAGGGATTTCAGCAGGAAGATTTTGTGGTTTACCATTTACTAAATTAAAAACAGAAAGATGTAATGGACATCTAACACCCTCATCACTTAGAAATCCAGTAGAAAGATCAGCATCAGCATGTGTACAAATCAAATCAGTTGCATGGATTTTTCCTTTGAGATTAGCTATGAGGAGTTTCTTATCTTCATGTACAAAGCCAAAAAGTTGACCTTCTTTTACCTGCGCCATACTGCAAGCTTTAATCCATTCAGACAAAATATCACCGATACTTGTAATGTTGTTCGACTTCAGAATCTTCGTTGTAACGAGTTTCCTCAACTTCAACAAATTTTGCTAATTCTTCATCAGTGTTAATTGTAAGTTCTTTGTTTTCCCATTTTGATTCAATTAGATAAGCAATCCACGCTCTAACTTGGATTGACATTTTTCGTGAAAGAGGTTCCAAGAATCCTTCAATAATTATTCGCTCAGCTTCTTCATGACTAAGACACCGAGTTTTCAAATAAAATATTTGTTCTTCATCAATTTGTGCAACAGATGCAGAGTGAGTTGCCTTTACATCATTAGTGAAAATTTCCAATCCAGGAATAGCATCAGATTTTGCATCTTTATCCAATAGAATAGAACGACCAGACAAAAATGAATTTGATTTTGCGGCATTTTCTTTGATTCTAATCATTCCCTTGAAAAGGGATTTTGATTTGTTTCTAAGAATTGATTTTTCAACAACTCTGCCTTCAGTTGCTGGACTTTCATGATTAACATTAGTTTGAATATCAAATGACTGTTCATTATTTCCAAAAATTACTTCTGAATCATTACATGATGCACCAGTTCCATTTAGAAAGTATTCAATTTTGTATCTAGATAGCATTGAACCAAATAATCCTGAATACCAATTGACTTTAGCATCTTGAGCCAAATCTGTTCTTCTTGTTGAAAAAGCTACTGCATGTTGATCAATCATTTGTAGAGTGGTAACATCTAGTTGTGCATTTGCTCCAAGAGTAGTATTCATTAATTCAAGGTATGCTTGCTGAGTTTGAATACTTGGAGAGTATAATTCTTGAACAATTGTTGCCTTGCTACTTTCATCTGCAAAGATTACATTTCTTGAAATTGTAGAATGCCCATCTTCAGATAAACAAGTTAAGAAATGGATTGGTTTGTCCACAATCAAATTACGTGGAATGTGAATGAATATGCCTGAATTGAAGGCTGCATTGTTTAGTGCGGTAAATTTGTCTTCTTCAGATTTTGAAGCCTCTAGTGCTTTTTTTACCAACTCTGAATGATTTTCTATTGCATCAGAAATTGAAGAAATTACCAATCCCTTTGATTTTAGTTCATCAGGTAGATTGATTTTGTGAATGTTTGTTCCAATTTGAATAATACATATTTCGTTTTCTAGTTCACCTAATCGTTTTGTTAAGAAACTAGGAATTGTTTCTGCAGTAGATGTTGAAAGAGATACCTTTTCTGGATCCATCTTTTTTGCATCTGTATATTTGTTGTATAGTGGAGATAATTCAATTGGCAAACTATCATAGATAGATAGTGAACTCTTTCTGTAATCTTTTAGCCAATCAGGTTCATTTCTTGATGAGGAAATCTCATCAATAGTACTTGTATTGAGTTTTGAAAGAGTTTCTTGAGACATGATTAATCAAAATTAAATATGTTGGGAGTTTATCCCACTGAGTCATCCATCTCTAGTTTGATGAGTCTGTTTAGTTCAACAGCATACTCCATTGGTAATTCTTTTGTAAATGGCTCCATGAAACCATTAACAATTAGAGATAATGCTTCTTCCTCATTAAATCCTCTACTCATAAGATAGAAGATTTGTTCATCACCAATTTTTCCAACAGTTGCTTCGTGAGTAATTGTTGCATCTTCCTGATTGATTTCCATGTATGGATAGGTATCAGTCTTTGATGTATCATCTAAGAGTAATGCATCACACCTCACAGTAGATTTTACACCAGTTGCACCTTTTGCTACATTTAGCATTCCTCTGTAAGTGGAACGCCCATCGAGTCTACTTACGGACTTTGATGTGACTTTAGAAGTGGTATTTGGTGCAAGGTGAACCA
>JAOUAY010000221.1 GCA_029860565.1 Candidatus Nitrosopumilus sp. | reverse complement strand
GCCAGACATTTGGCTTTTATCAAAGCTCCAAAAATTAATTCAAAAAATGACTGAAAAAAATCAAGCATGTAAATTCCACGAATGTGCAAAGGCAATAGATGATTTCATAATAAATAATCTAAGTCAAATATACATTCCAATTACAAGAGGAGAGTTATGGGATGAGGATGAGGAAAAGAAAGAGAGAAGATTGTCAATTTATGCAGTACTAAGCGAGGTACTCAAAACATTAGATATTTTGATTCACCCCTTTTGTCCATTTACTAGTGAGCATCTTTATCAAACTGTATTTCATGAAAAACAAAGTATTCTGCTTGATAGATGGCCCTCATATCAAGAATCACTAGTCAATGAAAAAATTGAAGAGTCATTTGACATAATGAAAGACGTCATATCTACATCATCTGCAGCAAGAATGAAAGGAAAGTTAAAGAGAAGATGGCCACTAAATGAGGCACAAATTTGTGTAAAAAAAGATCAGAAAATTAAACTCGAATTATTAGCAGAATTATTGCAATCCCAGTTAAACGTAGAAAAATTTAGTATTGTTGAGACAGAAAAGGAATCAGGACTAGAACAATTATTAGAATTAAAACAATTGGGATTGCCTGTCAAAGCAGTAATAGAATTAGAAAGAAAAAGAATAGGACCAAAAGTAAAACAACACATGGGAAAACTGGTTGCAGTATTTAACGAAACAAACCCTGAAGAAATTACGTCATCATTGCAAAAAGATGGAAAATATAGTTTTGATATCGATGGCGAAGCAATATCATTAGATGAAGATGATTTCATAATAGATTTTGATGCAAGTGAAAACTTTGCAGCAGCAAAAAGAGACACATACACTGTATTAATCTCAACATCTAGAAACAAAGAGATGATGGCAAAAGGATTGGTAAAAGATATTGCAAGAAGGCTTCAAACTCTTAGAAAAGAAAGAGGATATACACCAACTGATGTTTTAGATGTTGCGTCAATTCTAGAATTAGATGAAGAGTCACTTGAAATGATAAAAGAACGAACTGAAGAATTGGCATTTTTAGTCAGAGTAAAGCAGGTCAACTTTGCAAAATCTTGCAAGGAATACAAGGATGATGACATTGACGGTCAAAAAATCAAAATATCGGTAGAATAGATTTTGATAATAAATGTAATATTTTTATTACAATCAAAAATTGCAAAGAGAAATGTCCGAATCAAAACCAAATGTTGTTGGAATTAACATTCTAAAACAAAATGGCCTCGATGTCGATGAATTGGTAAAAGAGTTAATCAAAAATGCAGCAGTTGAATTTACTGCATACTACTACTTTACCAACCTCAGAGCACATTGTACAGGCATGGAAGGAGAAGGACTCAAAGGAATTATCGAAGATGCAAGAATGGAAGATCTTAGCCACTTTGAATCATGTCTTGAGAGAATCTATCAGCTAGGAGGTTCTCTTCCAAATGATGCAACCGAATTTATCAAAATTTCAGGTTGTGAATTTCTACAACTTCCAGCAAATCCAACAGATCACAAAGCAATTCTAGAAAAATGTCTCAAAGCAGAACAAGGTGCAATTGTCAACTGGGATAAAATTTGCAAGATGACTTTAGGCAAAGATCCTGCCACATATGATATTGCAAAAGATATTCTTGCTGAAGAGATTGAACACGAGTCTTGGTTCCTAGAGCTAATCTATGGAAGACCATCAGGACACATGAGACGAAAATATCCTGGTGAAAGACCACATACAAAAAAACATTCTAGAGCACTTGATATGGCATAAGTGCCAGATCATTTTCTTTATTTTAAATTTGTAATTAACGTATTTTTATTGACGACAAGTTGTGAAGATGCGTTGTTTTATCAGGGTTAAATATAAAAGTCACATACCAATTACATGGTAAAGCAGATTAGTCTAGATACGTGGCAGATACAACAATTGTCAGATCTGTTAAAAAAAGGTTCAGAGATTGTTGCAAAAACAAACAGACCCATTGTCCTTTACAGACAAACTCTAGAAGAAGAAGAAGAATCCTATGAAGAAATTGTATGTACACTTACCAAAGGATATGTGATTGAACAAATGGTTACATCTGGTGGAATTTTAGTTCCAAGCTTTCATCAACAATTTGTATTTACAATTGAAGAGTATCCCCAGGAATTATTGAGAAAAAGCAAAG
>JAOUAY010000222.1 GCA_029860565.1 Candidatus Nitrosopumilus sp. | reverse complement strand
ACTTCAGCTGCACTTGGCGTCAAAGTACTAGACAATATGCTGAGAAACCAAAATTTTGATAAGAATTTAACAAAGAAATTTCAAAAAAGGCTTGCAAAAACAATATCGTTACCATGGATTCTTGGTACCAGTGAGGACCTCAGATGGCCCACAACTGTAGGCAAAAGACCAGATACGATTACAAAGATGGTGCAGAATCATGCTCAAAGAGTGCTGCTACTAGGGCCAAAGAGTTCACTTGCTACAAAATCATTTCTTCAGATGATGCACATGATAAGATCTCCTGCAGTAATATTTCACCCCCTAATCTTACTGCAGCTAGTTGCAAACTCGATTTGGAAGAGAGATGGTTAAGACAGTTATTTTTGATTTTGATGGGACCATTGCAGATACACTAGATTCAGTTGTCAAAATAGTAAATGACCATGCTGAGTATTTTGAATATAGAAAGGTTACAAAAGAGGATATTCCATATCTGCAAGGAAAAAAGCCAAAGGAGATTCTGTCACATCTTGGTATTTCCATATTCAAGCTTCCGCTGTGGATAAAAAAGATACATTCAGAAATCAACAAAGAGATATCAAACATGAGACCTACAGTAAACATCTTACCAATATTATGTGAGTTGCATGAAGATGAAGATTATCATCTGGGAATTTTAACATCAAACACTCAAGAAAACGTAAAGGAGTTTCTTGTGAGAAATGAATTGAACTTTTTTGATTTTATCCGTACAGGTAAAAGCGTCTTTGGAAAGAGTCACATGATCAACAAGATCATAAAACAAAGAAAGGTAAGCAAAAGTGAGGTGTTCTATGTGTGTGATGAAGTAAGAGACATTGAGGCTGCCAGAAAATCAGGTATTGAATCAGTTGCAGTCACATGGGGGTACAACACCAAAAATGCACTCATTAAAGAAAACCCTGATTTTTTGGTAAACACACCAGATGAATTAAGAAATGTCATCATCTCATAGAAATTCTATTTCTTGAAATTCTTGTTTTCACGTGGGTCCGAAAATCATTCAATGTTCATTTGAATTAAAAATAGTGCAAAATCTTTGCCTCTAACTATATCCCCATGCACGTTGTGCTCCCAACCAAATTTGAACCCGTCATGTATTAAACAAGACAGAAAATCTCATCATTTATCAAAAATGCCAGTAATTCACAAATCTCAGTAATACTGCAACATTACATCAGTAATACCAGAATAATATTATGATATTATTACATTCTTAATTTCTTATATATTATAAAAACCAATTTTTTATATGAACAAAAAAGATAAAGAAAAAACAATTGAGTTAATCAAGTGTTGTATGATTTACAGATATTCTACTGAAGAAACATTACGACACTCGGAGTCTCAAAAAATAAAGATGGCAGAGAGAACTTTGCGAAGATATAAGGAGAAAATCAAAAACGAGGACAAGGCAAGCACAATTGAAATTGCACATTAAGAGATGGAAGAAGGGTTAACCCTTAACATTGAAACAATGAAACAAGTTCAACGTGAGTGCTGGAGGAGATATAATGATAGATGTCCAACCAAAAGAGCAAAGTGGTTATCGCTGATCAAAGACTCCTCTGTATCTTTGGATAAATTTTACAGGTCAATACAATCACTTGAAAAGATGAAAAAAGAATCAGAGCATGCAAAGCAAAAACTAGGAAAAATAAAAGCAACTGCACAGACTGTAATTGCAGGACATGCAATCCCAAATACGGGTTAAGTCAAAACCGGCCAAAAATTTACGAACAAGTTGGCCGTAATTCTTTATTTTTTTTTAGATCATATCGCCCATTTAATAATCGTGTATAGCGTTCGCTAGGAGATTATTTCAAATCATATTAAAAAAATACATATCTTTCGCTAGCATGGTTAAAAATGAAATCATCGTACAAGTCGTGTATAGTTTTCACTAATTGTGTTTCAAATCATATTAAAAAAATGCACAGCATCCGCTGGCATGATTAAAAATGAAATCATCGTACAAGTCGTGTATATTGTGTTATTATCCACTTGATGAATTAAAAATGATCCATCGCGCATAGTCTCTATGTAAGTGGCTGAACTGATGTGTTGGTCTATTAGTAAAGGCTGGCTCACCACTCGCCGAAGCTTGTGATCTACACCACCTTCCTATCAACGCAGTATTTTGCTGCCGAC
>JAOUAY010000220.1 GCA_029860565.1 Candidatus Nitrosopumilus sp. | reverse complement strand
CCCCCATTACATTTACAGCTAGTAATAGACTAAGAAAAACTTATTGAACTTACCATAATTACGAAATTACTTGAAAATATGGATAGATATTCTTACACCAAAACAATTATTGTTTTCTGAATCAATTATTGAAAAACTAGGAAAAAAACATGATCTTTTGTGTACTTCTAGAAATTATGATGAAGTTTCAAAATTAGCAAAAATACGTGATTTTGACCTTGTTTTTGTTGGAAAACATGGTGGAGGAGATAAAGAAACCAAGCTCAAAGCCAGTATAGACAGGATAGAAAAACTGTCAAAAAAAATTAAGGTGTTTTCTCCGGATATTGTTATTAGTTTTTGTTCTCCTGAAGCGGCAAGAATTTCATTCGGATTAGGAATAAAACACATAGTATTTTGTGATTCTCCACATGCTGATGCAGTTATGCGATTAACACTACCATTAATTCAAAAATTGCTAATTCCTCATGTTATCCCAAAAAATGAGTTTTCAAAATATGGAATTGATGAAAAAAATATCATTCAATACAAAGCAATTGATGCAATTGTTACCATACAAAGAAAAATTAATGAAAAAGCAGCATTGCCATTTAAGAAAAGTAATAGAAAAAATATTTTGATAAGAATAGAAGAAGAAGAAGCATCATATACATCAAAATCAAGCAAAATTATTCCAATAATTAAGAAAGTTCTAAATGAATATGGAGATGAAAATATTGTAATCTTGGGAAGATATACTGAACAAATTAAGAATCTACAAAAATTAATTGGTAAAAAAATAAAAATCGTAAAAATGTCATTTGATGGAAAACATTTGTTAAATAATACAGATATTTTTATAGGATCTGGCGGGACTATGACTGCAGAATCTGCTTTAATTGGAATTCCAACAATATCATATAATGCAGTTCCAAATATGATTGAAAATTTCTTGGTAAAAAAATCTTTGATAAAAAGAGAAACAAATCCAAATAAGATTTCTAACCAAATTAAGAAAATTTTTAAATCATCAAACAAAGAAAGTCAAAAAAAGGCTAGAAGAATTGTAAAACAAATGGAAGATCCTGTGCAAAAATTAATCAAAATAATTAATGAATAGTTTTAATTTAGTTTTAAGAGTCAAATTCAAATAAAAAGTTCATTAAGGGAATGAAAGTGCTCGATTTAGCAGCCCGGTAGTGTAGCGGTCAAGCATAGAGGCCTTTGAAGCCTTTGACCCCAGTTCGAGTCTGGGCCGGGCTACTTTGTTTAAAAATAGATGATATTTGGTACACGAATATTACACAGATAGTTTTTTTGAAATTAGGCACAATGACAGATATCATTTTGGGAATGGGGGAAGTTGGAGAAACGATATTCAATTTACTTGTAGAAAAAAACTTTGATTGTGTTGGAATTGATATAGATGTCTCAAAGTGCAAAAATTATTCGGAGAATAGGGTTATTGAGAACCCAGAATATCTTCATATTTGCCTATCAGGAGAACTGGGGGAATTTACAGACATTATATTGAATTGGATTAACAAAATTGATGGTTTACAGGCAGTTCTAGTTCATTCAACAGTAAAACCTGGAACAACAAAACATATTCAAGAAAAATCTAAAACGCCTGTTTTATATTCGCCAGTCCGTGGAGTACATAAAAGATTTCTTGAGGATATTAAAAAATATACAAAATTTATTTCGTCAGATGATAAACAATTAGATCCTAAAATTAAAAAGAATTTAGAAAAAAGATTTGAAAAGATAGATTGGATGTCAACAACAAAAACTGCAGAACTTGCAAAAATTCTAGTAGATACCACTTACTATGGTTGGCTAATTAACTATGCTCAAATAACTAAAATGATTTGTGAGAAGGAAGGAATTGATTTTGATGAGATGTGGAAGTTTTCAGATGAAATTCAAGAATTTTTAGGAAATAGACCAAAAATGTTTCCAGGTGTTATTGGGGGACATTGTGTAATTCCAAATTTAGACTTGATAGACTATGAGGAATTAAAAACAATAAGTAATGTCAATGAGTTGTTTAAAAATTCAAAGAAAAGTTAGAAATCTAATCTTGTCAACAGCTTAGTTGCAACAATAAATAGAATGGATGCAAGAACAGCTAAAACTCCCATCTCAACAATTACAAAATCAGTAATATTGCCAAAAATTCCTGCTCTTACTACATCAACGAG
>JAOUAY010000219.1 GCA_029860565.1 Candidatus Nitrosopumilus sp. | reverse complement strand
CTTCTTGCATAGCAAATTTCATTTCATCCATGCCAACAAATTGTGGCCATCTAAAACAAAAGCTACAATATGCATGACATGTTTGACTTTGACTTGGGAAAAAAAGACAAGTCTCTTTGTATTTGTGTTGCATTCCATAAAGTTTAGTTCCATCTTTTAATGTTGGAACATTTAGCTCCATTTGACCTGCAGGATGTGGATTTAATTGTAAACGTATTTCATTTGCAATAGATGTAATTTCTTTTTTATCAGAATTATTTTTTAAGGCAGTTGCCATTTTTTCATAATGTTTTGGTTTTAGCATTCCTTTTTGAGGAAAAGTCAAGACAAAGATTGGATCATTCGGAATATTGTTCCAATCGATTAATTGTTCAACAACATAGTTATTTGCTTTAAATGGTAAAACATTGCCTACAACTTCCATTTCAAATTGAGTTTCCTCGCTAAGATTTTGAACTTGTGGAAGAGTACGAAAATTTGCTAGTGTATAGGATTTTAATGATGGTGAATTACTCCAAACTGATTCTTGCTGGGTCACTGTGTAAACAGTACATTTACCCTTGATAAAAGTTACAGATTATTTAGGCATAAAAAAAAATTTGAACCTGAAAATAATTTGTTCAAAATTTTAAAAAATAATGATAATATGGGTTAACCTTTGTATTCTAGAACATGAATTTGATTAGAATGGGGATTATTAATGGCTGAAGAAGACTTGTCACAAATTTCTGCAGGTCAGTTTGAAACAGTTTCACAGCTTATAGCATCATCTGAATCACTTCAAATCGCATTTTCCATAATGATTATAGGAATAATTGGAATAGTTATCGGTTATAGGAAATTTTCATTTTGGGTAGGTTCACAGAAATTTTATTATCAAAGACCACACGCTTCACGATTTCTACGAAGAGCGGTTCTACCAGTTTTTGCAATTGTGTTTATCACGGTAATTAATGTTCACATACAAAGTGGTTTTTTGTTAGGAGATGACTTAACGACAGTTGGGGATGGTGAAATGTCACCTCAAGAAATATTTGTAAAAATTCTCAACACATTCAACATTTTGGTAATTGGTTATACAGTTTCTCACCTTGTCCCAATTGCTCTAAACAAGCATGAAAAATCTAAGTTAGAAAAAGAGGATTTTGATGCTTGGTTTGAAATGAGGGGGTTTGTTGATGATAAAGATGATTTCTTCCATAAATTGTACAAATGGGTTCCACCAAAAATCATTCCAGAAGACATCGGAGAAGAGGAATTCAAAGAAAAGCTGAAAACAAAAGAAGGTATGTTGGAGTTGGAGCAATTCAGAACAACAAAAGGAAATCCAATTGGTGGATATGAAAAATTAGTTGATAAACCATTTGAAGAATGGAAAGAATCTGAACGATTAAAATATAAAAAATATTATCAAAATTGCATTACCGGAAATAATCAATCTGGAAGAAAGTTAAACCCAGGTGCAAAACCTGATGAAATATTTCCAATCGATGTATGGAGAGAAGAGAAAAGAGTAAATAGTTATGAACCGTTAATTCCAAGTTCTCGTCCTCCAGGATATGCAAAAAAGAAAAGAGAAGGAATTCCAAAGTCTGCAAAACAGGTACTTCCAGTTGGAATTTTTGTTGCAACAATTTTAGGAGTTGTAGCTTGGTGGGGAGTTGATTTGATTGTACTTGCTACAGCTACAGGAGGATTAGCAATTGGATTAGGATTAGCATTACAAGAGACTATGCAAAATTATTTTGCATATATTCTCATTAGAAAAGATAAAATATTTGTTGAAGGTGAACGCATAAAACTTGATACAGGATATAATGGCTATGTACACAAAATTACGCCTAGAGTCACCTATATTCGAGATGCGTTAAACGAATCAATTGCAATAATTCCAACAAGACAATTAGTCACCGCACAGATAATTAATTATACACAGGGAATGAAAATGGTACCTGCAATTGTGGATGTAGGTGTTTCTTATCTTAATGATCCTAAACAAGTTTCAGCTATTCTTGTAAAAGTTGGAAAACGTGCAATGAATGAAGTGGTTGACGGTAAAGGCAGACATCTCATTAGACAAATTCATTGTCCATATTTGAAACACAATCAACCCAGTTGTGGTTGTGATAGAGATATTCATGTTGATATCAATCAACCAGTTGTGAGATTTAATCAATTCAATGATTCCG
>JAOUAY010000218.1 GCA_029860565.1 Candidatus Nitrosopumilus sp. | reverse complement strand
ATGCGTAGATGTGTAAAGTGCAAATCCAGAATTGCAATCACTGAAAAAGAATTCAATCTCAAGTGGGGCGCGAAGAAAAACATTGCCAATTAGAACATAGCATATTTTTCAATTGTTCCATAATACAGAAATTGGTATCATGATCATAACTTGTTTCAGCACATCTTAAGAAAAAATATCCAAATCGACTAAATTTCAAAGCAGTATAAAATAATAGTAATTATTAAAATCTAGAAAGCAAATAGAGATTGTGAACATACACCAGACTAAATTAAAGGTTGAATCATCCAAAGAAATTCTATTACAAACAATTCTAAAAAATAGAGAAAATTTAGATACAAATTTGATTACGTATGCCATCAAAAATTTTGTTAAAAATCATGAAATATACAATAATGAGAAAAAAAGATTGTTAGATGTCATCTCGGAGACTAGAAAGTAACATTGTAAATAAAGATTAAGATTTTAGACCAATATTAAAAAAAAAGTAACATATCGGGCATAGATTCTAAAGTATATTCTCATTGAATCTACTACCTTCAAACAGCAATTAATTAAGCAATAGACCTTATGATAATAGATTCACAAATATGATGTGAATTAGAAAAAAGAATCATAATTAAATCATTGAAACGAATTAGTAACAAATTTTTTAAATGACTTTGAAAAACAAGGAATGAAATGAATGGAAAATCAAGCGGGTTGTTGATTGTGTCAATTATGACAATATTTGGAATTATGACGATTCCAGGAGATGCTTCTGCAGAATCCAACCAAGTTTCCGTCACACCAATTAATGAAGAAATTAGTTTAGAAAAAACAATAACCACAATGAGTGTTCCTCAAGAAAACAAACTTCCATGGGGTACAGTTAGAGGAGATGCGTCAGATTATGTTGAAAGATACCCAGTAATAATTCAGTTTTATAAAGGAGGAGATCCCGTACATTTTGCACAAGTTGATGTAAAAGGAGACGGATCATATGAATACAAATTTAGAGTTAGAAATCTTGATTTAAACACAGGAGAATTTGTAAATATATTTCAAGGAGATTATACAGTAAAAATCTTCAAGGTAATTCCAAATACTAATGATTTAGCATAATCAATAAGGCACCCCAGATTCTCTCTGTTTTGCCAATGCTGACACATACCATTCAAACTCATCTAGGAATTTTGAGAATCGTCTCTCATAATTTTTGTCAAGTAATTTTCCATCAGCATCAAATGTTTCATGAACCTTAGAGATTGGAAATTGTGATGGAATTGCAGGTGCACCCATCTCTGCCAATATTTGACGAAGGTGATTTCCTGCAACAACTCCACCAAAAGGCCCCACAGAATAAGATATGATGGCCGATGGTTTGAAAAAATATTCTTCCAAGAAATAATCCAACGTATTTTTTAATGCTGAAGAAATGCTGTGATTATATTCTGGAGTTATTGGGACATACCCATCTGCCTCTTTAATTATTTTTTGTAGTTTTTGTAATTTTTCAGAGGGGGATTCCATTTCTTTGTACATTTTATCTAATAACGGTAAATCTAATTCCATAGGATCAACAAGTGAGATTTGATGGCCCTTATCCTCAAGTTTTGAAACAACCCATTTTGCCACTTTGAGTCCATGTCTTTCAGATCTTACAGAGCCAACAATTACTGCAATTTTTACCATCAAAAATACATAATTAAACTAGGTAAAAGATTTTCACCAAATTCAAAATTATGAGACTATTTCAGAGAATTCATATACCGAATATCTAAACGAAGAGATAGAGAATGAGTAAAAATTTTTGGCACGACATAGAGTCAGGCAATGACATTCCAGAAATTATCAATGTCATCATAGAAATTCCAAAAGGTTCTATGAACAAATACGAATATGATAAAAAGCACAACATGATAAAACTCGATAGAGTATTATTCTCACCATTTCACTATCCAGGAGACTATGGTCTTGTACCCCAAACATTATCAGAAGATGGGGATCCACTTGATGCATTAGTTGTGGTTACAAATCCCACATACCCAGGAATATTAATTGAAGCAAGACCCATAGGATTACTCCAAATGAAAGATGATGGGGAATCAGACGATAAAATAATCTGTGTTGCAACAAATGATCCCAGATATGTACATACTGTAGATATTGCAGATATGGAAGATCATCATCGTTCAGAAATTGACCACTTTT